>JAYTOQ010000601.1:0-3395 GCA_043747665.1 Polyangiaceae bacterium
GGGGTGCCCTCCATCGCGACCTGGCCGTCGAGGAGGAGGACCGCCCGCGTGCACACGCGGAGGGCCTCGGCGACGTGGTGATCGGAGAGCAGGACGCAGACGCCTGCGTCGTCGGCGAGCCCGCGCAGCATGTCGCCGAGGCGGCTCGCCTGCTGGGGATCGACGCCGGCGAACGGCTCGTCGCAGATGAGGACCTTCGGCGGACGCGTCAGCGCGCGCGCGAGCTCGAGGCGCCTTCGCTCGCCCCCCGAGAGCTCGCCGGCGCGCACATCCATGCGATCGAAGAGGGCGACGCGCTCGGCCAGGCGAGCAATGGCGTCGTCCTCGCCCGCGCGCGCGCGCTTCGGCCACGCGCCGCCGTGCACGACGCGGTGGTAGACGCGAAGGTTGTCCCTCACGGAGAGGTCCCAGAGCACGCTCGGCGTCTGGGGAACGTACGCGACGCCCGCGCGCGCGCGCTCCCAGAGGGCCGTCTTCGTCATGTCCTTCTCGAAGAGGAGGACCTGGCCGTCCTCGACGGCGATCTCGCCGACGAGCGCTCGGAAGAGCGTCGACTTTCCTGCGCCCGAGGGTCCGAGCACGCCTACCACCTCGCCGGCTTCGGCGCGGATCGAGACGCCGCGCAGGATCATCTTGTCGCCGCGCGCGACGCGGATCCCGCGTGATTCGATGGCCGCGATGGCCGCGACGGTGGCGACGGCCGCGCTGGGCTGCGTCACGGCTTGGGGACGGGGATGGAGCCCTTCACCTGCGTCGCCGTGACCTTGCCGCTGGCGAGCTCGATGGTGGCCTTGTCCGCCTGGATCCAGCCCTGGCCTCGCGAGAGCCGGACGCCCCCGCGCAGCTCGAGGATCTGCTTCTTCATGTCGAGCTCGACCTCGGGCGCCTCGCCGTGCACGCCGCGAACGTCGGCGACCACGCCGCCCGAGCCCTTCGCCCAGTTGAGATGAGGAGAGGTGTCGAACTTGAGCTCGACGCGCGGGCAACGGACCGCCATGTCGCCCTTCGAGAGCACCACCTGGCCGGTGAGGATCGCCGAGCCGGTGGCCACGTCGATCTCGAGCTTGTCCGCCTGCACGCCCACGTCGCCCTTGCCGACGTCGAGCAGCGGATCGGCCTCGGCCTCGCGAGGCGCGAAGGACGTCGTCAGCAGGACCAGCCCGACAGCGATCGCCACGCGGATCGCCGTGCGGATGGCCATGCGCGGGCGGGTAAGCATCGGTGACAGCTTTCCCTGCTTGGGCGCGCTACGCAAGCGCAGCGAGCGTGGCCTCGAGCTCGGCGACGCGTCCCTCGGCCCGACCCTGCGTAGGCTTCGCCGCCGCGAGCTCGAGGAGGTACTCGACGAGCGATGCGATCGCGCTGCGGGTGAGGGGAACCAGTGCCTCGGCGCGCCCGCCCGACGCTGCGAACGTGCGGACGACGGCGCGGACCATCGGCGCGAGATCGTCCTCGGTCGCGCCCGGGGTGTCAGCGCCGCCCGCCACCGACGCGAGGACGCGCGCAAGCGGCTGCGCGAGGCGCGTGATGGCGCGATCGATCCGGTAGCGCGTGAGCACGGGGTCGGCCTCGGCCGCCGCGGCGTCCCGGCCCGTGACCACCACGTCGAGATCGCGCTTCCATTCGGCGGCCGCGCTACCGAGCGCGCCGGCCACGACCTGCGCGGCCTCGTCGCCCTCGCGTTCGAGCTTTGCTGCGCGCAGCGCGAGATCCTGCGCGCGCGCGCGGGCTGCCTCGATCGACGCGCGCTCCTCGGCGGCCTGCTCGCGTGCGCGGTCGAGCAGCACGGTGACGACGCGTGCGCCGCGACGACGGAGACCACGCTCCTTGAGCTCGTCGCTGCGTCCGATGATCTGCTCGTCGAGGAGGCGCTGCACCTCGTCCCAGTTGCTCTTCGCGAGCGCGTCGGCGTCGCCGAGCTTGCCCTGCAGCGCGAGCCGCGCGGAAAGCGCGATGGTCGACGACCACGATTTGAGGCCGGTTTCTTCGAGAGATTCGGCGACGGTGCGCATGACCGTGTCGAGATCCTCGGGCTTCAGGCGGTCCGCCTTGTTGACGAGAATCTGCACGGGGAGCTTCGCCGTCTTTGCCTCCTCGAGGATGCGTCGCTCGCTCTGCTTCAGCGGCTGTCCGGCGTCGAGCAGCCAGATCGCGGCGTCGGCCTCCTCGAAAGCCGAGCGCGCGGCGTCGGTGTGGCGCTGGTCGGGGGCGTTGAAGCCGGGCGTGTCGAGGATCTCGACGCGCGTGAGCGATGCGATGGGCATCAGGATCTCGACCCGCTTCACGTTGCTGGTGTCGCTCGCCTTCAGCGCGGCACGGAGCTCGCTCGAGGGAACGATGCGCTCCTTCACGTCGCCGTCGTAGAACTGGATGCGCGCGAACGGATCGGGCGCGTAGCGAAGGTGGTGCAGCGTCGCCGTCGTGGGGAGCACGCCGGTGGGCGCGACGTCGGCGCCCATGACCGCGTTGATGAAGGTGCTCTTGCCGGCGTTGAACTCTCCGACGATGGCGACGCGCACCGGGCGGGAGCGCTCGACGGCGAGCTCGGCGACCTTCGCCGTCGCCTCGAGCGCGTGCAGCGCCCGGGCATGGCGATCGAGGCGCGTGAGGATCGACGTCCAGTCGCCGGGCGCGCCGGAGGCCGGAATCCAGCCCTCGAGCGCGGTCTTGCGTGAGGTCTCCGCCCAGGCGCGCGCGCGCGTCGTCTCGATCAGCGCGAGCTCGTCGAGGATGGCGGCGGCCTCGCCAGGGTCCTTGAGGCGCGCGGGCGAGGGGAGGCGGCGCGCATCGCGGAGCACCGCGTCGTCGGCGTGCTTGGTGTGTCCCGTCGCGGGACCGGCGACGGCGAGCGCGGCGAGCGCGACGGCGAGCGATGCGTGATCCTGATCCTCGAGCGCACTGTCGAGGAGCGGTCGTGCCGCGCTCGCATCGCCGGCACGGACGGCAGCCACGAGCGCCGCGCGCGCTTCGTCGCGGCGACCTTCGGCGCGGGCGAAGGCCGCCTTCCAGCGTGCGAGCTCCTGCTCGCCGCGCCCGTCGACGACGGTGCGGATCTTCCCGCGCGTGACCTCGTCGGTCGGGAGCCAGGCGAGCGCGGAGGAGAGCGCCTCGGTCGCGCCGGGCACCTCGAGGACCATGGCGCGGAGGAGGAGCGGGAACGCCGCCGTATCTCCGCCGATGGCGAGCGCGCGCCCGCGGAGGAGCGCGGCGCGGCCATCGGTGGGGTCGACCTCGAGGCCCTCGAGCGCGGAGCGCGCACCTTCGAGGTCGTTCTGGAGGAGACGAGCCTCGGCGCGACGCAGCGCGACGTCCTTGTGCTTGCGGTCGGCGAGGCGCTCCAGCCACAGCTCGGCCCGCGCGCCGTCACCATGGGAGAGATCGAGATCGGCGAGCCA
>JAYTOQ010000602.1:0-1712 GCA_043747665.1 Polyangiaceae bacterium
GAGCTCGGCGCCGAGTTGTATCGGTCGCACCTCGAGAAGGCGAAGGTCACGAGGCCGGAGCTCTTCGCGAAGTCGAAGACAAAGCAGCCGGTGCGGGTCCACGATTTACGAGCCCTTTTCGTCACCCTCTCGATCGCGAATGGTCGACCGGAGACGTGGATCAGGGACCGAACGTCCCACCGAACACTCTCAATGCTGGACAAATACCGCCGTCAGGCGCGTATGTTCGAAGAGCTGCACCTAGGCGAGCTGGCACCTATCGATCAAACGATTCCAGAGTTCGCAAGTGGCGGAGAGGTGGCGGAGGACGATTTAGGACCCACCGAGAGCACCGAGAGCACGTCAACCGACGAACCGATCGAGCCTGATGTACCCGTTCACGCCCTACGCGGCGACTTGAGCAGGGCGTGACGGCCTGACGTTGTCGGTGAGTGCGGGCAGGAGCGACGGGGCGGGGGTGCCGAGCAGCGCAGCGCGGCAGGCGTCGTGGACGAAGTGGAGCACGTTGCGCTGCTGCTGACGGAGGGTCGCGTGGACGGACAGAATGCGTTCGATGAAGCGACTGCCATCTTCGGAATGGGTGCCGTAGCTGGTTTTGCGGCAGAGCACGCCGTGGCGAACGGCGCGTTCGGCGATGTTGTTGGTCGGCTCGACGCCGTCGACATAGAGGAAGGTCCAGAGCGCGTCGGCGCGCTTGAGCAGCTTCGCGCAGGTCCTGGCAGTCTTGAGATGGGGCACGGCGGCGCCCTCGGTCAGCAGCGCCTCGACGCGACGCTGGACCGACCGCATGTAGACGCGGAAGGTGGTGCGCGCGAGCGTGCCGTCGCGCACGCGGTGCCACCACGCGAACATCTGCGCAGTCTCGGCAAGCAGGGCCTTTCCGATGCGCTCGGAGTCGCGGCGTCGTTCCGAGATCTTGACGAAGTCGCGTATCAGATGCGCCCAGCAGAACTGATGCTTCGTGCCCGGCCACCAGTTGTAGGCACCGTGCCGGTCACTCACGAGAACACCGCGCGCTCGGCCGAGGATCGCGTGCGCCGCCTCGGCAGTGCGTCGCCGATGGATCATGAAGACGGTGACGGTCGCCGTCACCACCGTCCACAGCCAAGCCTTGCCGCGTGCTTCGCGCCAGCTGGTCTCGTCGGCGTACTTCACCGGCTGCTCGACGACGAACGCCCTCGCTTCTTCGACGGGCGGCGCGAGAGCTGCGCTCGCGATGCGCTGACAACCGACGACGGCCCCCACCGAGATGCTGAGACCGAAGACGTCGCGCATCAACTCGGGCACGGCGCGCTTGCTGAGGCGGCAGACGCCCATCAGCGTGGCCGCCATCGCCACGACGCTCGGACCGAACGCGCCGGTCGGCACGCCGTCGGGCAGCGTGGCCGTCGTGCGAACGCCGCACGCGCAGTCGAGCGAGTGCAGCACGTACTCCTCGACGATGGGCTCGATGCGAGGCAGCTCCAACACCTGATGACGGCGCGGCGACGCATCCTCGCCAAAGAGTGCCGCGTTGCACCCTCGGCAACGCTTCGGCCGCAGCACCACGCGCTTGTTGACCTTGTCGGGCGGGACGAGTGGACGAACGTGCTTGTCGTGTCCCTCTTGCGCTCCGGGCTTACGACCACTCGGTGTCTTCGTGCGCGCCGGCGGCGCACCGGGACCATCGCTCGACGGCGGCTGCGAGGAATTGCGCGAGGAGCGACGTGCTT
>JAYTOQ010000603.1:0-3910 GCA_043747665.1 Polyangiaceae bacterium
GACAGTCCGACGCGCCGTCCGTCCGGATCGCGGACGTAGAGAGAGAACTCCGTCGCCGCCTCGACCGCGACGCCGGCGCCCGTCAGACGATGAATGCAGGATGCACGCGTCTCGGGAGCCACGGTAAAGGCCACGAGCTCTTTCGAGCCCGCCGGAACCTCCGGCTCGCCTTCGTCGCGTCGTTCGAGCATCACGGTCGCGCCGCCGGCGTCGAGCCAGACGCTACGGCCGCCGTCCTGCCTCCGGATGACGGCGAGCCCGAGCGCATCGACATAGAAATGCTCGAGCCGGGCCAGGTCCGCAGTGCGCAAGGCGAGGTGATGGACGCGCATGGCCCCGAACGTACGCGCTCCGGTCGCGGCCCGAGTGTGCTAATCGAAGCTCGATGCGTCAGGTCGTCGTAGCTACGCACGGGCACTGCTTCGATGGGATGTGCTCGGCCGTGATGTTCACGCGGCTGCTCCGCCATCTCCATCCCGGCGAGGAGCTCGCGTTCACGTACCGCGCGCAGGGCTATGGCCCCGGGTCGAACGGCGTGGACCCCTCGATCTTCACGGGCCAGGAGAACGCCATCCTCGACTTCCGCTTCTCGCCGGCGCCGCAGCTCACCTGGTACTTCGATCATCACGTCAGCGCGTTCCCTTCGCCCGACGATCGCAAGACCTACGACGAGCGCGCACACGAGAGCGCCGCGCGGACCATGTTCCACGACGGGGCCTACGGCTCGTGCACGAAGCTCATCGCCGACATCGGCAAGGCGCGCTTCGGTCTCGACGTCTCGAACGAGGCGGAGCTGATCCGCTGGGCGGACATGATCGACACCGCCGGCTTTCCCAGCGCCGAGATGGCGGTGGCACGCTCCGAGCCGGTCCTCCACCTCATGACCGTCGTCGAGCAGCACGGCGGCGATGCGTTCCTCCAGGCCATGGTCCCGCGTCTTCTCGAGGAGCCGCTCGAGACCATCGCGCGCGGCAAGGACATCGAGGAGGCCTTCGCGCCGCTCGCTGCGCAGCACGAAGGCTACGTCGAGCTCGTGAAGCAGCACGCGATCGTGAAGGGCGACGTGGTCATCGTCGACCTCAGCTCGGTCGTGATCGATGTCGCCGCGAAGTTCGTGACGTACTCGCTCTGGCCGAACAGCGCCTACTCGGTGTCGCTCAGCTGCTCGCCCTCGAAGTGCAAGATCTCGATCGGCTACAACCCCTGGTCTCCCGTTCCGCGGCGCCACAACATCGCTGCCATCTGCGAGCGATATGGCGGCGGCGGTCATCCGGTGGTCGGCGCGATCTCGCTCCCCGCCGATCAGAAGGAGCGCGCGCAGAAGCTCGCGAACGAGATCGCCGAGGAGCTCTCCGTCTGATCGTCCTCGGGCATCGGGGCGGGCGAGGGGAGGGCTGGCCGGGCGAGAATACGCTCGAGGCGTTCGCGCAGGCGCTGGAGCAAGGGGCGGACGGCGTCGAGCTCGACGTGCGCCTCACGGCGGACGGCGTACCGGTGGTGTTCCACGACACGACGCTGGCGCGCGCGACGGGCGGCGTCGACGCGCGCGCCGTTCACACGGTGGCGTATGCGGAGCTGCCGCCGCTGCGCGGTGGAGAGCGCATTCCGCGACTCTCGGAGGCGCTCGACGCGCTGCGCGATCGCCTCGTGAACGTCGAGATCAAGGCAGACGTGGCGGTGGCCTCGCGCCTCGGTGACGTCCGGCAGCGCCTCCGTCTCGTGCGTGCCACCGCGGCGGTGGTGAAGCAGGCGAGGAACGTGGAGGTGGTGTTCTCCTCGTTCGATCCGTTGATGGTGGTGGCGCTCGCGGCAGTGCTGCCTCGCACGCCACGCGCGATCCTCGTCGGGACCAGCAGACCACGCGTCGCGACGGCACTTCCGCTGGCCATGAGGCCGGCGGTGGTGGCAGCGCATCTCGACGAAACGTTGCTCACGCGCGCGCGTGTGGAGCGCCTCGTGCGCGCCGGCCTGCGCGTGGCGGCGTGGACGGTGAACGATCCCGCGCGCGCCGAAGCGCTCGTCGCGCTCGGCGTGGGGTGGATCATCACCGATGTCCCGGCGTCGATTGTGGGCGCTATTTCTCGTCGTCGCACGTGACGCGCTCGACTGCGAGGCCTGGCGGCGGCGACTGGGTGAACAGGCCCTCGCTGAGCGGCGGGTTCCACGTCACGTCCTCGTAACGGAAGAGCACGTCCTCGTTCTTGCCTGGCACCTCGACGTGGATCCGTCGCGCGAGCTCCGCCTGGCACATCGGGCCGCTCACGGGGAGCGGCGGGTCGATGCCGTCGACATCGACCTGCGCCTTGCTCATCGCGGCGGGGCGGTGATCGTCGAGCGACGCGTGATAGAGGACGTAGCCTTCCTGGCGGACCTCGACGTCGACGAGGCGCATACGCTGTTGGTCCCACGGCAGCTTGTAGTCGCCGGGATGGGGCGCGATGTGGATCTCTTGCTGCGCGTTGCGTGTTGGGCTGGCGATTTTGACGACGTAGTAGCCGCTGCTGCTCCACGCGATGCTGGCAGCCTTCGGCTCGTGCACGAGGACCGGCGCTTCTCCGCGCAGGAGCGAGACGAGCACGTGGCCCGGCATCGGGACCGTGGTGAGCCGCGCGATGTTGCAGGCGCTCGCGGGACCGAAGAGAAAGCGCTTCTCGCGGAAGTCGGCGAGCGTGAAGCGCTGCGCGTCGCTGGCGAGCGTCGCGGCGATGCCGCTGTTCATCGGTGCGATGACGTCCATGCGCAGCCGCGCCGGCCACAGCGCGAACATCTGCAGGTCGCCGCGGACGCGTCCGCCCTTGCCGAAGTGATCGATCTTGGCGGCGGCATGGATGCCGAGCCCGCAGTCCTGCGTGGCATGCAGGCGCTGGAGGGCGGCGCGCGCATCCGGCACCTGGGAGGCGGGCGGGGGCGTCCCGCATCCCATCGAGGCGACGGACGCGAAGGACGCGAGGACGACGAGGGCACCGGCACGAGTCATGGCCTCGTCCTAACACATGAGGGGTGTCCGAATTCCGGACACCTGCGCAGCGTGATGTGACAACAGATCGTTACATGGGCGGCGCGAAAAGCCCGTAAATCAGCCCAATTCGCGTTGGCAGAGAGGTTGCTCAAAGCCGCGCATGACGAAGTACACGGGGTCGGGGTCAGCGGCGGCGCATGCCACGGCGACGCAGGGCGGCGGGATGTTCGCCACGCAGGGCGGCGGGATGTTCTGAGCCGATGGTCGCTCAGGTCGTGTGAGTCACACGACACGAGCTCCCGATGGTCGCTCAGTCGTCGTGCTTGTGCTCGTGGACGTGGCCTTCGGCGGCGTGCTCGATGGCGCTCTGGATCAGGTCGCTGACGTGGGAGTCCGCGAGCGAGTAGAAGATGTGCTTGCCGGCGCGTCGGCGAGCGACGATGCGCTCGGCGCGCAAAAGACGTAGTTGCTGCGAGACAGTCGACAGCCCGACGCCGGCCGCGTCGGCGAGCTCCGTCACGCACCACTCCCCGTCGCAGAGGCGATAGAGGAGCTTGAGGCGCGAGAGGTCGCCGGCCGCGCGAAAGATCGCCGCTGCACGGTCGAGCTGATCGTCGCTCACGGTCGTCTGGCGCGCACGGCGCGCGTGCTCTTCCGGTCCGCACTGGCCTTCGGCTCGGCCCTCCGCCACGGGCTTGGTCGGGGCGGCAACGGCCGCGGTCGCATCGGAGGCCGCGGAAACGCCGGCCTTTGCCGACCCGTTGGTTTTGGTTGAAGAGGGAGGGCGCTGCATCACTTCACCGGCTGATGGATTGTTGGGGACGAACGAACGAGAACGAACGAGAACGAACGAGAGCGAACGAGAGCGAACCGAGAGGATGCCTCATTAACGCCCCGGCAGCCGCCTTCCGCAAGCGGTACCCTCCCGCGCCCATGCCCGGTGCTCAGGAT
>JAYTOQ010000604.1:0-1747 GCA_043747665.1 Polyangiaceae bacterium
GCGCTCACCGTCGCGCCGCATGCCACGCGGCCCTGGGAGATCTCGTTCACGAGCGCGCAGACGTCGAGCTCGCTGGCGACGTTGGTGAGCAGCGCGCCCTCGGAAGAGTAGACGCGCACCCCGATCCCGAAGAGCGACTGGATGGAGCGACACATCTCGGCGAGCGCGTCCCGGTCGACGACGTCCTCGATACGGACCGCGACGTCACCGACCACGTCGAACGCGCTCACCGGCGTCTTGTCGGTGTTCACGGTGCACCGCCGATCGGCGTGCCGCCGACGCACGCCGCCGAGAGCGCCTGCGCTCGGCCCGCGTGACCGAGGCTCGCCGCGGCCTTCTCGAGGAACGCGGTTGGCGCGATCCCGAGCTTCTCGCTGAGGTCGTGGTCAGCCTCGAGCTTCTTCCAGGAGCGATCGAGGAGCCCGAAGAACGACTCCAGCACGCCCTGGCCGCTCATCGCGCATGCCTTGTAGACCGGCTCTTTCCCGCGTCGCGCGAGGTCGTCGATCTCGGCGTCGCTGCGGACGTTCGCGAGATCGCGCTTGTTGAACTGGATGACCATCGGCGTCTGGGAGAGCGAGCGTCCGAGCTCCTTCAGGTTGGCGCGAAGGTCGAGGAACGATCGGGCGTTGTTCTCGGTCTCGGAGACCTGCGAGTCGGCGATGAACGCGATGCCGTCCGCGCCCTGGAGCACGAGGCGCCGCGTCGAGGCGTGCACGACCTGCCCGGGCACGGTGAAGACCTTCACGCGGAGGCTCATGCTGCCGCTCTCGCTGTCTGCCTTGAAGACGAGCGGCAGCATGTCGAAGAAGAGCGTGCGGTCGTCCTTCGTCTCGAGCGTCATCAGGCGCCCGCGGCTCTTCTCCTGGACCAGCTCGTGAAGCGCCTTGAGGTTGGTGGTCTTCCCGCTCAGCGCAGGCCCGTAATAAACGAGCTTGATCGCGACTTCCCGGGCGGCGAAGTTGAGCTGCAAGACGAGAGAAAGCGTATCATGGGCACGTGCTCAAGGAAGGCGACAAGGTCCCCGCTGCGCTTCTCCGTGCGTCGTTCGACGCGTCGTTCGCCGGCAGCGACACCGCGAAGCCGGTGACCCTCGCCGAGCTGGCGGGCGCACCCGGGAGAACGCTCGTTCTCTACTTCTATCCGAAGGACAGCACCCCGGGCTGCACTCGGCAGGCGCAGGGCTTCACGGCGTCGAAGAAGGCCATCGAGAAGGCCGGCGGCGTGGTGGTCGGCGTCTCGCGTGACTCGGTGAAGAGCCACTGCTCCTTCCGCGACAAGTACGACCTCGCCATCCCGCTCGTCTCCGATCCCGAACGCAAGCTCCACGAGGCCTTCGGCGCCTGGGGCGAGAAAGTCATGTACGGCAAGAAGATCCTCGGCGCGATCCGCAGCACGTTCCTCATCAAGGACGGCGTGGTGGCGAAGGTCTGGCCGAGCGTGAAGGTCGACGGCCACATCGACGCGGTGATCGAAGCGCTCGCGGGCAAGACGGCCGCACCCGAAAAGAAGAAAACCGCGGCGAAGGCCAAGGCCCGCGCGCGGTGAGCGGCGGCGACGACGTCACCGTCGTGTGGCTCGCGCCCGAGCCGAGTGCGCCGAGCGCGCCGAGTGCGCCAGGTGCGCCAGGTGCGCCGAGCGAGCGCGACGACGCTGCTCGCGCGCTCGCCGGGTGGGGTCGCGCGCGAGGGCTTCGCGTCGTCTCCGCCACCGAAGGGGCTCGTCCGGGCCCACCCAAGATTGACTT
>JAYTOQ010000605.1:0-14333 GCA_043747665.1 Polyangiaceae bacterium
GGAGCTCTTCGGCGCTGCCGCCGCCGAGAACCGGCCCGCGCCCGAGAGCCCGCGCGAGACTCCGAGCCTCGGCCCGCTCGCACCCCCGGTCGCGCCTGCGCACAAGCGGACGTCGACCATCCCTCCTCCGCTCAGCACGAGCCACGTCGCGGCCCTCGCGCGCACCACCGGGGGCGGTGGCCCGTCGACCGCATCACGCCGCGCGCCTGGATCGCTGACCGGACGTGCGCTCGCCGAAGGGCGCTTCGTTCTCGAGGCGCTGCTCGGCGGTGGCGCGAGCGGTGAGGTCTATCGCGGCGTGCACACCGTGCTGCGCCGTCCGTGCGCGGTGAAGGTCCTGCATCCGAGCCTGCAGTACAGCCAGGACTACTGCGCACGCTTCTACGCCGAGGCCCTCGCCGCGAGCCAGCTCGATCATCGCAACGTGCTCCGTATCGTCGACTACGGCCAGGAGCCGGACGGCATCCTCTACATCGTGATGGAGCTGCTCGAGGGCAAGAACCTCCAGCAGATCCTCGACGCCGACGGCCCCTTGCCGCTCGCACGCCTCGTCAACGTGGTGTCGCAAGCGTGCGCCGGCCTCGGTAACGCGCACGACGCTGGCGTCGTCCATCGCGACATCAAGCCGGAGAACGTGGTCGTCGTGGAGCGCAAGGACGACGAGGGCAACCGCACCGAGCTCGTGAAGGTGTGCGACTTCGGTATCGCGCACTGGGTGCCCGAGGAGAGCAACGCGCAGAAGATCATCGGCGACGACGACGCGACGCTCGTGCGTCTGCCCGACTCGAAGAAGGTGGTCGGCACGCCCGCCTACATGGCACCGGAGCAGATCAGGAACGAGGGCGTGGATGCGCGCACCGACGTCTATGCGCTCGGCGTGCTCCTCTACGAGCTCGCCACCGGTCACCTGCCCTTCATGAGCGACCGCCCGATGGAGGTGCTCATGATGCACGTGATGGAACGGCCGAAGCCGCCGTCCCAGCTCGTCCCCGACCTCGATCGGGGCCTGGAGGCGCTCATCCTCAAGGCGCTCGAGAAGGAGCCGGCCAAGCGCCATCCCAACGTGCGCGTGCTTCGCACCGAGCTGCGAGATCTCGTCGACGAGGACTGGTCGCAGGGCAGCGGGCAGTTCCGTCGCGTATCGATCAAGAACATCCCCATCGCCACCGACTTCACCACCGACACCGCCGACGCGCTCGCGACGCTCAGCACGGTTCAGGACCAGAGGACGCGCGCGCTGGGGCTCCAGGGTCTCGGCGAGTCGCTGCGCAACGCCGTCCTCGACGGCAACGTGCGGCTCGCGCGCGATCTCCTGGCGTGGCTCGATCAGCGGTTCGCCGATCCCGGGCTTCGCATCGAGGAGCGCGAGGAGCTCGATCGCGCCATTCGTGTGCTGCGCGATCCGGCGCCGGCACGCTCGTTCGCGGGGCAGCTCCTCAGCGGAAAGATCGAGCGCCCCGAAGAGGCGTACCCGATCCTCGCCGTGGCCGGGCCGGTCGCGGCGCGATCGCTGCTCGAAGCACGCCGCGCGCAGCCTCCCAGCCTGGAGACGCGCGCGCGTTTCGTGGCCTTCATGCGCGCGACGGGGCCCGGCGCGCTGCCGGTGATCCTCGGCGGGCTCGAGCCGCTCGTCGGTCTCACGTCACGATCGGACGAGGCGCTCGCCGACGATCTGCTCCGCGCCGCGCCCGACGTTCGCTCCGATCTCGGAGGTGAGCTCGCGGTCCGCTTCGTTCGTCCCGACAAGCCGACGCTCGCCGTCATCGCGCTGAAGGCCACCGTCGCATTTTGGGGGCCGCGCGCCCACGCGCTCCTGCTCGGCGTGCTCGACAGCACCATCGATCCGGTCCGCCTCGCTGCGGTGGAGGCCCTCCAGCGGCTGCGGACCATCGACGACTGGGCGATCGAGCGACTCGGACGCATCCTCCTCCTGAACGGGCCTGCGAGCCCCGAGCTTCGCGTCGCCGCCGCGTCGACGCTCGCGCTTGCGCCTTTCGAGAGCCGCACGCGCGTCATCGCCTTCATCCACGAGCGACTCTTGCCGTCCGGGCAGGGCCTCGTGGGCTCGCTCATCAACAAGGCCTTTGGTCCGAAGGAGGACGCGCGCGTGGTCGTCGCGCTCGCGCGTTCCCTGGTCGCGCTCGACCCGGGCGGCGCCAAGCACGTCCTCGAACGTCTCGTCGCATCACGCCCCGAGCTCCGTGCCGACATCGACGCCGTCCTCGCCGGTCGCTGAATCTCGAAAACCGAGGGCCGGCCCTTAACTCCGCCTCTAGCGGCGCCGTTCCCTCGATCGTGGCAATTCCCGACGAGCGCGAGACCGACGTCACCCGCTCACGGAAGCGCAACAAGGCCGCCTGGATCTGCGCTTTCGCCGCGTGGATGACCGCGACCGGCGCCGCCCTCGGCGCGCTGACCGACTATGCGAGCCAGCCTGGCAGCGCCGCACGTGCGCCCACCTCGTGGCCTCATGCGAGCCGCCTCGCGCGGACATCCGGCCGCGTCACGCTCGTGATGATCGCGCACACGAAGTGCGCATGCACGCGCGCTAGCCTGCACGAGCTCGAGCGCGTGATGACCGACGCCGGGCCGCGCCTCGAAGCGTTCGTCGTCTTCGTCGGTCCCGACGAGGGCAGCGCCGCCGGCGGTCTGCTCGACCTCCGCGCGACGGCGCGCGCCATCCCGAACGTGCGCGTCATCGAGAACCCGACCGAGGCCCGCGTCTTCGGCGCCGCCACCTCCGGTCAGGTCCTCCTCTACGCGAACGACGGCGCGCTCGTCTTCCGCGGCGGGCTCACGGCAGCCCGCGGCCACGAAGGTGACAGCTTCGGCGGCGACGCGGTGCGCCGCCTCGTGCAGGGCACCTCCGCGCCGCGCGCCTCCGGCTCGTCGTCCCCGTCTGACCCTGCTCTCGCATCCGCAGTCTTCGGATGCGCTCTCTTCGACAACCCCAAGAAGGACCCATGACCTCCCCGCTAGATCCCACGAGCTCCAAGGACACGACGGCTGACACGTTCGCCGCTCGCACGAAGGAGCTGCGCGACCGCCACTACCAGAAGATCACGGTCCTCATCGATCGCCTCTTCGTGGGTGTGTTCGCCGGTCAGTGGGCGCTCGCGGTGGTCTTGTCGCTCGTCCTCTCGCCGCGCACATGGGACGGCGCGGCGAGCCAGGTGCACCCGCACGTCTGGTTCGCGATCGGGCTCGGCGGCCTCCTCGCCATCCCGCCGGCACTCCTCGCCTGGCTCCAGCCCGGGAAGCTCATCACGCGTTGCGCGATCGCCGTCGCGCAGATGGCATTCGGCGCGCTCCTCATCCACCTCACGGGCGGGCGCATCGAGACGCACTTCCACATCTTCGGCTCGCTCGCCTTCCTGGCCTTTTATCGCGACTGGCGCGTGCTGGTGATCGCCACGGCGGTCGTGCTCGTCGACCATATCGGACGCGGCGTGCTCGCTCCCGAGTCCATCTACGGCGTCGCCTCGATGCAGCCGCTCCGCTGGTTGGAGCACGCGGGCTGGGTGGTCTTCGAGGACGTGTTCCTCGTCGCGGGCGCCTGCGTCGTCGGCCAGCGCGAGCTCGCCGCCATCGCGAAGCGCCTCGCGCGTCTCGAGCGGCAGGCGGGCCTCGAGCAGGGCATGGCGGACGCGCAGGAAGCGAGCCGCGCCAAGAGCGAGTTCCTCGCCAACATGAGCCACGAGATCCGCACGCCGATGACCGCGATCATCGGCTACGCCGACCTCCTCCTCGATCCCGAGACGACGCCGACCGAGCGCCTCACGCACATCCAGACCATCCGCCGTAACGGCGAGCACCTCCTCGGCATCCTGAACGACATCCTCGACCTCTCCAAGATCGAGGCGGGAAAGATGACCGTCGAACAGGTCCGCTGCTCTCCGAGCATGATCATCGTCGACGTGGCCTCGCTGATGCGCGTGCGCGCCAAGGAGAAGGGCCTCTTCTTCGAGGTCCACTACCAGACGCCGATTCCCGAGACGATCCAGAGCGATCCCACGCGCATCCGCCAGGTCCTGATGAACCTCGTCGGCAACGCCATCAAGTTCACCGCATCGGGCGGCATCCGTATCCTCGCTCGCTGCGAGAACGTCGACAGCGCGTCGCCGACGCTCACCCTGGAGGTCGTCGACACCGGCATCGGCCTCTCCGAGCCGCAGGTCGCGCAGCTCTTCCAGCCCTTCGTCCAGGCCGACACGTCGACGACGCGCAAGTTCGGCGGCACGGGCCTCGGCCTCGCCATCTGCCGCCGCCTCGCGCACATCCTCGGCGGCGACATCAGGATCGACAGCTCGCCCGGTCGCGGTAGCTCCTTCCAGCTCACGATCGCGGCGGGCTCGCTCCACGGCGTGAAGATGTTCGAGGAGCTCCACGAGGCCGGCATCCCCGAGACCGGCGTTGCGCTCACCAACGACCAGGCCATCGAGGCTCTCAGCTGCAACGTCCTGCTCGCCGAGGACGGCCTCGACAACCAGCTGCTCATCTCCACCCACCTCACGCGCGCCGGCGCTCGGGTGACCATCGCCGAAAACGGACACATCGCGATGGAAATGGCGATGGCAGCCCTACTGGCGAAGGAGCCCTTCGACGTAATCCTCATGGACATGCAGATGCCCGAGATGGACGGTTACGCAGCGACCTCGGAGCTCCGCCGCAAGGGATACACGGGCCCCATCGTCGCGCTCACCGCGCACGCGATGGCCGGCGACCGCGAGCGCTGCCTCGCGGCAGGGTGCTCCGACTACCTCACCAAGCCCATCGGTCGCAGCAAGCTCGTCGGCGCCGTCGCCGAGCATGCGAAGAAGAGCGCGCCCCGCGGCGTGCCCCTCCTCGCCGCGGGGATGCCGGTCACCACGGCGGCCGCGCCGAAGCCCGCTGCCGCGCCCGTCGCGCCGATCGCCGCCGAGAGCGGCTCACGGTTCATCGTCAGCGAGCTCGCCGACGACGAGGAGATGACCGCGCTCGTCGAGCGCTTCACCAACAACCTACCGCAGCAGGCGCAGCGCCTCGAGGACGCCGCCGACGCGAAGGAGCGCGAGACCATTCGCCGCCTCGCGCACCAGCTCAAGGGCGCAGCCGGTGGCTACGGCTATCCGACCATCACCACCGCAGCGTCGCGCCTCGAGCAGCAGGCACGCGAGGGCGAGACGTTCGCGCAAGCGCTCGCCGAGGTCTGCGACCTCTGCCGGCGAGCGCGCGCCAGCAAGAGCGACGGCAACAACGTGACGACGACTTCGACGAGGGCCGCATGAACAAGCAAGATGTGACGATCGCGTGTGTGCTCGCCGTGGATGACTCTCCGGAGGTCCATGCGCTCCTCGAGGTCCGTCTCAAGCCGGAGGGTCTGCGCCTCGTCAGCGCCGAGTCGTACGAAGAGGGCCTCGCCCTGGCGATCCAGGTGCAGCCCGACCTGATCCTCCTCGACGTCGACATGCCCGAGCACAGCGGCCTCGACCTGTGCCGCCGCCTCAAGGAGGACCCGACGACGGCGAGCATCCCGATCATCTTCCTCACCGGCTCGAACGACATCGACACCAAGGTGCACGGCTTCGACCTCGGCGCGGTGGACTACGTGACGAAGCCGTTCCACCCCGCCGAGCTCCGGGCCCGCGTCCGCGCTGCGCTACGCATGAAGCGCGCGCAGGATCTGCTCACGCAGAGGGCCCAGGTCGACGCGCTCACCGGGCTCCGCAACCGCGCCTACCTCGACGAGCGTCTCGCCGCGGAGGTCGCCGGCAGCGCGCGCAGCGGGCGCCCGGTCTCGCTCGTCATGATCGACCTCGATCACTTCAAGAAGCTCAACGACAACTTCGGCCATCCCTTCGGCGACCTCGTCCTCCAGCGCGTCGGCGACCTCCTCGCGCACTCTCTCCGTCCCTGCGACGTCGCGTGCCGCTACGGCGGCGAGGAGCTCGCGGTCATCCTCACGGACACCACGATCGCGGGCGCTCACTGCGTGGCCGAGCGCATCCGCGAGCAGATCCGGCAGCTCGATCTAGCGCCCAAGGGCAAGCCGGTGACGGTCACGGCCAGCCTCGGCATTGCGGAGGTCATCGACGTCGCTAGTCGTGGCGGCGAGCTCCGCGCCAGCGCTCTCATCGCCGCCGCCGATGCCGCGCTCTACGCGGCGAAGCGCGACGGCCGCGACTGCGTGCGCCTGCACGCAGGTCGCGAGCGCGAAACGCTCGTTCCGGCGCGCGACAGCGTCACGCCGACGCGGCGCGACAGCGTCACGCCGACGCGGCGCGACAGCATGTTGCACATCGCCGCTGCATGAAGCGGGATTGATCCCCAGGCGCACGGTGTTACCGTCGCCGGCCAGCGTGCGCTCCTCGCGCCACGCGCGCCCGCGCGACTCATGCGACTCATGCGACTCCCCGCCCGCACCTTGCGACGCGCGATCACCATCGCGATCGTCACGATGGCGTTCCTCGCCGGCGTCGCCTCGCTGTCGCTGGTCGGCCTGACCACGGTCCTTCATCGCGCGAGCGTCCGGTCGACCTCCGCCGTCGAGAGCGTGCGTCTCGCGGAGGAGATCCAGCGCGACATCCTCCTTCATGACCGCGTCCACGATCCGGTGACGCGCGCGCACATCGCGACCGGCCTGCGCGAGCGCCTGGCGCTGGCGCGCGAGCGCGTGACCTCGTCCGACCAGCGCGAGGCGCTGTCCGGCGCAACGCGCGCGATCACCGACTACTTCGCGACCGACGATGCGCGGGTACGCGTGGAGGAAGAGGTGGCGGTCAAACACGCTGCCGCGTTCATGGCGCTCGAGACGCTCGTGGCGACCAACCTGGACGACGCGCGGCGCGCCTACGCCAACGTCGAGCGCTACGACGACCTCGCCCACGTCATCGGCATCGCCGTGAGCGTGGCGGTGGTGGTCGCCGCGTGCTTCGTCGTGTGGTGGCTCAATGCCCGGGCGCTGCGACCGCTCGCCGGCCTCGAGCATGCCATGCGTCGCTTCGGTCGAGGCGACGTCGACGAGCGCGCGAGCGAGGACGGCCCGGCCGAGCTCGCCGAAATGGCGCGATGCTTCAACGAGATGGCGACGTCGATCGCGCGGCAGCGCCGCGAGCGACAGACCTTCATCGCCGGCGTCGCTCACGACCTGCGCAATCCGCTCTCGGTGCTGCGGATGTCGGCCGATCTCGCGGGGCCGGAGGGCGGTCCACTCGAGGTCGCGAAGGCCACCAAGGTCTTCAACACCGTCCGCCGCCAGGTCGGCCGCCTGGAGCGCATGGTAGGCGATCTCCTCGACACGGCCAGCGTGGAGGCAGGCAATCTGCGGCTCCACGTCGACTCCCATGACCTATGCGCCGTCGTGCGCGAGGTCGCGGAGCACTTCCGGCAGACCACGACCAAGCACGTCATCGACGTCGATGTCCCTGAGGGCACGCTAGCGATCGACTGCGACGCCATGCGCATGGAGCAGGTGGTCTCCAATCTCGTGAGCAACGCCATCAAGTACTCGCCGAACGGCTGCCACGTCGCAGTGACGCTGGTTCCCGGCGATGGCGAGGTGACCCTTACCGTGCGCGACGAGGGCATCGGCATGTCCGAAGAGGACGCAGCGAAGGCCTTCGAGCCCTTCCGACGCAGCGCCACGCTGCGCGATCAGGTGGCGGGCTCGGGGCTCGGTCTGTTCGTCGTGCGTCGCCTCGTGGGGGCGCACAGCGGCACCGTCGAGGTGAGCACCGCGCCCGGGAGGGGCTCCACGTTCACGGTCAGGCTGCCGCGTTGATTCTATGTCGTGTCGCGATATGGTTTTCGTGCGAACGGCGGCACGCATCCGCCCCGCTGAGTACGAAGCTCTCTCCGAGATCCGCTACCGCATCCGGCGCTTCCTCGTGTTCAGCGAAGCTAGCGCGTGACGTAGGGGTCGAGCCGCAACGAGCGTGCGGAGGTCATCAACGCGCTCGCGCACTGTACGCGGGGAACCAGACGCAGGCGGCGCGCATGCTGGGGGTCTCGCGGCGCACTCTGGTGAAGCGGCTCGAGGCGTTCGACCTCCCGCGACCCCGCAAGCCGACACGCTGAATCGACCGGCACGCTAAATCGACGGGCGCGCGGTCGAAAGCGTGATCGGTGTGGCCGATGCCGGACATTCCCGCTCTTGATGAAGAGGAGTCGCATTGCGTTCGCAATTGCCACGTCCACCTCGCTGGCCTGCGCGGCGGTCGCCGGCCTTGGCGCCTGCAGCTCGGACAACAGCACCTCCAGCAGCAGCAGCGGGACGGTCATGACGACGCCCGAGGCCGGGACCAAGGACGTGAGCGTCGGCGACACGTCGGCGCCGCTCGACAGCTCGGTTGCCGCCCAGGATGCGGGCGCCGAGTGCGGGACGCCGGCGAAGCTCTTCCCGCCGCAGCCCGACGGCGGCATCTTCTGTCCGTCCAGCGCGCCGACGGGCGTCAAGAACATCTCCTGCCTCGACACCGAGCAGTGCTGCCAGAATGCCAAGGGCGGCGCGGTCTCGACCTGCGTCGCCAAGGGCACCGCGTGTCCGGTCATGGCGGCGACGGTCTGGGAATGCGAGGACCCCGCCAACTGCGCCGCGGGACAGAAGTGCTGCGCGCACTCGAGCGCGGCCGGAACGCCGGTGACGGTCAGCACCGATACCTGCGGCGCGTTCCTCTCGAAGTTCTCCGGGACGAAGTGCGCGGCGACCTGCGCCGCGGGTGAGCTCACGGTCTGCGAGCAGCAGTCCGAGTGCACGATGGGCACGTGCACGGCGGTGAAGCCGAAGGGCAACAGCATCGGCGTGTGCAACTGAGGTCTGGATCGCAACGCAACCAGAGTGGTCCATGAGCACCCAAGTGACGCCTCGACCACGCAGGGCAACCGGGGCCTAGGCGTCCTCCATGGATGAATTTTCTCGTTGCGGCGGACAGACCCCGCGACATCTCCAGGAATCGGCGGCGTTCGCGCGAGATGCGCAAATGTAGGCCGTGGCGCGATGAGCGATGAACGGACGGCGCCGGCTTTGCACGTGTGTCCGTCATGCGGAACGCCTTGCTCGTCGCCATCGGAATCGCCACCGTCACGCTCGTCGCTTGCGCGGAGCCGCCGACGTCGGCCGGCATCCAGCGGCACAAGAGTGGCGCGGCCGGGACCGGCGCGGCTGCCGCGATCCCTGCGACCGGCTCCGATCAGGCGCATGATCCGACCGCGCCCGACGAGCCCGCCGACCCGGCGAACCCCAACGCGACGTCGACGCCGCCCGCGCCCGAGACGGCTGGCACCACGACGGGCACGCTTGCCGTGACCATCGACAACCCGACGCCGGCGACGGACCTCGGCACGTCGATCGATCTCGCGGTGACGATCGCGCCGATGCAAGGGTTCAAGGGTGATGCGGCACTGACGGTGACGGGGCTGCCGACCGGCGCCACGGCCACGTTCCTCCCCGCGAGCGTGACGTTGAACACGACCTCGGTGACGTCGAAGCTCACCATCAAGGTGCCTGCGACGAGCGCTCCGTCGGCGGCAGGTGCGCCGTCGGCGATCGTCGTGAGGGCCGCGTCGGGCGCCACCGAGGCGACGGCGAATGCGAACTTCAAGGTCAACCCGAAGATCACCATGACCATCCCGGTGAACGCGGACGCGATGCGCGCCGCAGTCGGCACGCGTTACGTCGACGGCTGGGCGGGCCCGATGTTCGGCACGGCGCCACAGGCGCTACAGACGCAGTCGGGCAATCCCATCACGGTCGTGGTGAAGAACGCCGATTCGACGTCGCACATCGTGCACGGCAACGCCGGCTTCGCGCATGGCGACACGAACGCGCCGGTCCCCGCCGGCGGCATCGACCCGGAGAACCGCACGTTGTCTCCGGGCGTGAACACCAGCGGCTACCTCCACGACGGCTCGAACGGCACGAGCGAGTCTTTCCGCATCTCGGTGAACGCCGCGCAGTGAGCTCCAGCAAGGCCACTCGACGTCGCGCCTGCGACCCGTTCGACCAAGGTGGAGACCGTGCTCGCGCACTGGCTGCCGCCGATGGACGTCGTCTCCACGCTCCCACGCTCACGGCCGACGACTACGAGCTGCTCCTCGTGGACATCGCCGCCGGCTGACGCAAGAGGCGCGCGACATCCTCGAGAGCTATGGGGCCGACCAGCTCCGCCGGCTCGGCGAGCGTCCGGACGAGGTCTCGCTGCCGCGTCCGCGCGAGTGGGTTCGCTGAGGCCGCATCGGCGCCCAGGCCACGTTCCCAGCTCGCGGCCCTTAAGAAGCTGCGCGGCCGCGCCGTGACGGAAGGAGTGAAGAACCTCCACGAACACCCCGCAGTCGGCGTCGTCCCGACCGAGCCGCGCTCGATTTCCATCGCCATCCTCGTCGAGGACCGCCGGCGCCATGCGCGCTATGCGCTCAGGCTTGCCATCACGATGCGGGGCGAGAACAACTTCTACACCGGCCTCTCCGAGGACATCTCCGAGGGCGGCGTCTTCATCGCCACGCAACACATGCTGCCGATCGGCACGCCGGTCGTCCTCTCCTTCACGCTGCCCGGCTCCGACGAGTCGCTGTCGGTGCTCGGCAGCGTGCAGTGGGTCCGCGGGCCGGACGCCACGGCACCCGCCGCGAACGTGTTCGGCGGAGGCCGCGAGATCCCGGGGATCATGCCGGGCATCGGCGTGCGGTTCCGCGGCATCGACGCCGAGACGCGCCAGACCATCCGCGACTTCATGCAGCGACGGCGACCAGTCTTCTTCGACGCCTGAGCGGCGGTAGTGCTAGGTCGACGCCGCGTAAATAGCTGCTCCGGCGCACGGTGACACCAGGCCGTCACGCAATCCTTTCGCGGCGGACGGCGCGCCGTGCGCTATGAGCCTCGCTTCAATGAAGCCCGCCCGACGCAGCCTCCCCTTCCTCTTCCTCGCGTTGCTCGGTCTCGCGTGCTGCACGACGTCGGCGGCTCCTGCGCCGTCCGGTGAACCTCCGGCGACCGACGGGAGCAGCGGCGCGCCGGGCTCGACGAGCGGGACGAGCGGCGCGCCGGGCTCGACGAGCGGGACGAGCGGGACGAGCGGGACGACGCCCACCGTGCCGGCCCAGCCCGGCACCTCCTTCTCGTTCGTCGTGGTCGGCTGCAACCGCGTCGAGAAGGCCGACATCGATCCTGCGCAGCCGAGCACGGCCAACGTCGAGCAGCTCACGCGTACGTTCGCCGAGGTGGCTGCGCTACAGCCGCCGCCGAAGTACTTCTTCTTCGCCGGCGACATGGTCTACGGCTACACCAACGGCGCCGATCTCGCGACTCAGCTCCAAGGCTGGCTCGCGCTCTACGCAGCGTCCCCGCTGCCTGCCGCCGGCGTGACGCTCGTGCCCGTACAGGGCAATCACGAGTCGCAAGCGAAGGTCGGAAAGAACAAGCTCGCGTACGTCGAGGCGGAGACGACCTGGACGACCGTCATGGCTTCACACATCCAGGGCGCGAACGGCCCGAAGGCCGGCGGAGCCGACGCGCTCGCGACGGACCAGAGCAAGCTGACCTACTCCTTCGACTACGCGGGAACGCACTTCGTGGTGCTCAATACCGATCCGGTCGGCAAGGACTGGCAGGTCCCCACGCAATGGACGGCCTCCGATCTCGCGGCAGCGCACGCCGCCGGGGCCAAGCACGTCTTCGCCATCGGCCACAAGCCGGCGTATCCGTCGCCATTGTCCAGTGAAGGAGGGCTCTCCATGTTCCCCGCCGCGCGCGACGCGTTCTGGACGGCGATGGAGTCGAGCCACGCCGAGGCCATGCTCGCCGCGCACAATCATCTTTGGTGGAAGACGCGGCCCACCAAGACCTGGCAGATCGTCGCAGGCAACGGCGGGAGCCTGCTCGAGGCCGGCGTGACCGGCGCAGACGCGTACTACGGCTTCACGCACGTGCTCGTCGATGCGAGCGGCACCGTCACTGCGAAGAGCTACGGACGCGACGTCCCGTCGGGCGGCTATCTCGCGTCGGCGGCCGCGAACATGACCACGGTACGCGACACCGTCGATCTCACCTGGAAGTGAGCTCGTCCGCGTGACCGCGTTCGGTCTCCGTCGCACGACGTGACGCATCGACCGCCGCGCGCAGGTCGGGGTTCGTCCAGGTGAGCAGCGTCGCGTAGCTCGCGCTGCGCCAGTCATGGAGGTAGTCGCGCAGGATGCCCTGCACGACGAAGCCCGCGCGGAGCTGCGAGCCGAGGACTTTGTCGGTGCGCGTGCCGCGGATCACGTCGTCGACGTACGCGAGCGGGGTCATCGCGTCGCGCACCTCGTGGAAGCCGAAGAGCCTTCCGCCGGCGACGACGCGCGAGTGACGCTCGTTGCGACACAGCGTGAAGAGCGCTTCGTAGAGCGCTGCGCCCACGCCGAGGCCTCGGGCGGCAGGGTCCACGTAGACGTCTGCGAGGTAGATGCAATCGCCGGCGGGATCGTGCGTGCGAAACGTTCCGTCGCCGGTGGCGTCGGCCCACGTGTGCGCCGCGAGTACAGACGCCGAAGCGACGACGAGGGTCGCGATCGCCCCGACGATCGCGCCGTCGACGGTTGCGACGATCTGCCCGACCGGATAGCGCTCGATCTGCTCCGTGATCTGCGCGGCATCGAACACGATGCCTTCGCCGACGAGCTCGGGATAGGCGGCGTGATTGAGCGCCACGAGGCGCGTGACATCGGCGTGCATGGCGTTTCGGAGCACGATCATGTCCTGCAGGCTTCCGCATGGCCGCTCCTTGCACAAGCGCGGCCGCGGCGAGTTGGCGGCGTCGTCACGTGACCGTCACCGAGCGCGAATCTGCGATGCGTCGACACCAGGATGTTGCGCAGCGAGCACGCTGCCGTGACGCGGACGGCGGTCAATCGTCGAATGGGCTGCGTCCTTGTCATCGACAGTGATTCGCCGCAGCGGATCGCGCTCGCGGCGGCGCTCGGGACCGAGCACCACGACGTCGAGATGACGTCGACCGGCGTCGCGGTAGCCCTGACGCGACGCTGAAGCGCCTGCGCGGCAAGCTGCCGGCGCTGGCGCGTCATCTGCGGACGGTGCGAGGGGTCGGCTACGAGCTGACGGCGCTCGACGACGCCGACGCGACGTCATCGTGAGAGCTACTTCGTG
Source organism: Polyangiaceae bacterium (assembly GCA_043747665.1). Taxonomy (GTDB): domain Bacteria; phylum Myxococcota_A; class Polyangia; order Polyangiales; family Polyangiaceae; genus Labilithrix. The sequence continues at coordinate 13,118 of JAYTOQ010000605.1, forward strand.
GGCGGCGGCGGCGCGACCGGCGGCGGCGGTCGCGTGCTGGAGCGCTCGGCCGAGCCGATCTGCACGAACTGCTGCGCAATCGGGTCGTAGTCGAAGACCTCGCCGCTCGCGATCTTGAAGACCCAACCGCTCATCGTGAGCTTGCCCTCGTCGAGCTTGCGCGCGACGAAGTCGAACGAGCGCAGGTTCTCGAGCTGGACGAGGACGTTCTCCTCCACCGCGGCCGTGATTCGCGCTTCGCCCGCGAGGTGGCCGTAGCGCTCCTCGATGAGCTGCGGGATCCGCGAAGACTCCGCGAGCCAGCGCGCGACGAGCGGCAGATGCTGGACGCGCTCGGGATGAAGGATCGCGTCGATGGCGCCGCAGTGCGTGTGGCCGCAGACGATCACGTTTCCGACCTCGAGCACCTCGATCGCGTACTCGATCGCAGCGGAGACGCCTCCGAGCACGCCGCGCTCGACCGCGGGCACGATGTTGCCCACGTTGCGGACGATGAAGAGCTCGCCCGGCCCCGCCGAGGTAATCAGGGTCGGCACCACGCGCGAATCGGAGCACGTGATGAACAAAGTCTCCGGCCGCTGCCCCTTCTCGGTCAGCGTCTGGAAGAGCCTCCGATTGCGCGCGAAGTAGTTGGCTTGAAAGCGGTGAACCCCCTCTTCCAGCTTTTGCATCGAGCGCACTCTAGCGAGGTTCGGCCCGCGTTGCGACTGCGGCAGACGTTCCGCGTGATGCTGCCGCGCGACGTCAGCCGGTCGGAGCGGGTCCGAGGACGGTCCGAAGCGCTTCGCGAAGGGCCTCCACGCCAAATGGCTTGACGAGCAGCAGCTCGTACGCCGGCGCATCGGTGGGAATGCTCATCGGCGCAGCGGTCATGAAGATGACCGGGACCGAGGCGAGCGCGCTGTCGTTGCGCATGGCGCGCAGCGTCTCGATGCCGTCCTTGAGCGGCATGATGAAGTCGAGCAGCACGACATCGGGCTTGCGCGTGGCGAGGACCTCGAGCGCGCGGACGCCATTGCTGGCCGCGAGCACGGAGTGACCGTCCCACGTGAGGAGCTCGACGATCGTTTCCACGATCGCGTGCTCATCGTCGACGACGAGGATGGTCGCCATGCTTCTTCCTGAACCATGGCACAAACGCGAAGCGCGGAAAACCGGGCATGGAGTCGCAATGCGTAGGTCGATTCGCACGAAACCGCGGAGAAGACTGGAGCGT
>JAYTOQ010000606.1:0-2110 GCA_043747665.1 Polyangiaceae bacterium
GGTTATACGCCGACCAGCGAGACCGCCGCCGGCGTCGGCAACGGCGGCACGACCGCGGACGCCTCCTCGTCGAGCACGAACCCCACGTTCACCGGCAACGACAACGTCGACATCGTCGCGCAGTCGTCGATCGGGCCGTACCAGGCGGTGACCATCCGCGCGTCGGGGACCACCGGCATCACCCAGTGGCTGAAATCCAACGGGTTTGCGGTCCCGGCCTCGATGATGCCGGTCATCGACGGGTACATCGCGCAGAAGCTCGACTTCATTGCGCTCAAATTAGCGCCCAATCAAGGCGTGCAGGCGATGCGACCGGTTCGCGTCGTGACGCCGGGCGCAGATACCACCCTGCCCCTGCGTATGGTCGCGGCGGGCGTCGGGACGACCGTGGGCCTCACGCTGTGGGTCATCGGCGAGGGCCGCTACGAGACCCAGAATTTCCCGAACGCGCCCGTCGACTGGAGCGCGCTCGCATGGGACGTCACGCAGCGACGCTCGAATCGGACCGTCCTAGAGGCGGCAGCGCTCGCATCCAACGGCGGGCGTAGCTGGATCACGGAGGCCGCGATCCGGACGAGCCTCACCGACGTGGGCCCCGGAATTCCCGGCTCGGGCATGATCCTGCCCAACATCCACGATGCGTACCTCTCGCAGTGCCAGTATCGCGCCGCGCGGAAGGTGCCGTGCAACGAGACCGCGCTGCCGCGACCGGACGGCAAGCCCGGCGACGTCGTCGCGACCACCGATCCCGATGCAGGCACGGACGGCGGCGCTCCGGACGCGGCGACGGCCGACGCGGACACCGATGCGGGGGACGCTGACGGCGGCGCCGACGCCAGCAGCACCGACGGCGGCGGTGAAGACGGCGGCGTTGCATGTACGAAGATGGTGTCGGGCTGCGACGGCTTCGATGATCTCGACGTCGGCGCCGCGGGCCTGCACGCAGGCGACGTATGGGTCACGCGGCTGCGCGCGGATCTGCCGGTGAGCGCGCTCGCCACCGACCTCGAGCTCGCGGCATCGGCTGAGCAGGTCGAGCTCTCGCCGGCGCACAAAACCTCGAAGTTCACCGACCCGCTGTTCGATCCGTGCACCGGGACGCGCTCCCGAGGGACCAGCGGCTCGGCCTCGAGCGGCGGGAACGTGACCAACGCCGGCGCTGACGGCTGCACCTGTCGAGCGGCGCCGCTGAAGGAGGGCCTCGGCACATGGCTCCTCATCGGCGTGACGATGGTCGCGCTCCCGTTCCTCACGCGCCGGCGCCGCAGGAAGTGATGGCGATGATCGCGACGCTGCCTGCGTGACCCGCTTGCCCGCGCGGGCGCGCCGATTTAGCGTGGCGCGCGATGAGCAAGCCCGTGGTCCTCGTGACGGGAGCGAACGGCGAGATCGGCCGAACGCTCCTCCAGCGGATGCATACTGACGGTCGTTACCGCGTGGTGACCGTCGATCTGACGCCGCTCCCCGAGAAGTATCGAGGCTTCTGCCTCGAGACGTATGCGGGCAACATCATGGACCGCTATCTGCTCGATCAGATCGCGGCGCACCACGAGATCGAGGTGGTCTTCCACCTCGCCGCGCTGCTCTCCACCCGCGGCGAGCGCGATCCGGACCTCGCGCACCAGGTCAACGTGGAGGGAACGCTCCATCTCCTCCGCATGGCGCAGAACCAGTCGGCGCGGCTCGGTCGCGCGGTGCGGTTCATCTTCCCGAGCTCCATCGCTGTCTACGGCATGCCGTCGGTGGCGGAGAAGACGAAGGCCGGGCGCGTGAAGGAGGAGGCCTTCAACGTCCCGATCACGATGTACGGCTGCAACAAGCTCTACTGCGAGCATCTCGGTCGCTACTTCACCGAGAACTTCCGGCAGCTCGGCGCGCTGGCCTCGGTCTCACGCCTCGACTTCCGTTCGCTGCGGTTTCCCGGGCTCATCTCCGCGGAGACCGCGCCCACGGGCGGGACCAGCGACTTCGGTCCGGAGATGCTGCACGCGGCGGCGCAGAAGCAGCCCTACAAGTCCTTCGTCGGCCCAGACGCGAAGATCCCGTTCATGGCCATGCCGGACGCCGTGACCGCGCTGGTGCACCTCCTCGAGGCCGATCGTTCGAAGCT
>JAYTOQ010000607.1:0-1677 GCA_043747665.1 Polyangiaceae bacterium
AGAGCTCGCGGAGCTTCGGCACGTCGGCGGCCATGGTGTCGAAGCAGCTCGTACGCGCTTGCCTCGTGCCGAGCACGTTCAGCCGATCGAGATAGAGCCTCGCCGCATCGAGACCGGCTACCGGATCGGCGGCCGCGCTCGGCGGGGCTCCCGCGCCCATCGCGGCCTGGCGATGGCGCACTGCTTCGTCGTCGATGCAATCATCGCCGCCCAGCGCGACGCGCGGCGCTGCGAATGCCGCAGCCAGCGCCAGGAGCGAGAGCAAGCGCCGCGACCGCGAGCTCGCGCGCGTGCATCGCCCGGTGATACGGCATATTTCCGCCATCGAGCGGGTTGGACACGCGCGCCGCGCCGGAGTTCCGCTGACCAATGGAGCGGATCGATCAGCGGTGAGCGCGCATCACACACGCGGCCGCCTCGGCGGCGTCGTCGGTCACGGTGAAGAGATCGAGGTCCTCGGGAGAGATCTTGTGCGCGGCAAGCACCTTGTCGCGCAGCCAGTCGACCAGGCCCGACCAGTACGCTTTGCCCACGAAGACCACGGGGAAGCGATAGATCTTTCCGGTCTGGATCAGCGTCAGCGCCTCGAAGGCCTCGTCCAGCGTGCCGAATCCGCCGGGAAACACCACGAAGGCGTTCGAGTACTTGATGAACATCGTCTTTCGCACAAAGAAGTAGCGAAAGTTGATGGCGGTATCGACGTAGGGATTGGTGCTTTGTTCGAATGGGAGCTCGATATTGCAGCCTATCGACCGCCCCCTTCCGAGACGTGCGCCCTTGTTCGCGGCCTCCATGATGCCGGGCCCGCCGCCAGTGATGATCGAATATCCGGCCTTCGCGAGCAGTCGGGCGGTCTCGACTGCGAGCTCGTAATGCGGATCATCGGGTGACGTTCGCGCGGAGCCGAAGATCGATACCCCGCGCTCCACCGAGGAGAGGGTGTCGAACCCGTCGACGATCTCCGAAGTGATTCGCATCACGCGCCACGGATCGGTGGTCGTGAAGTCGCCGGTATTCGTCGCCGGCAGCTGGAGGAGCTTCTCGTCCTCGGTGGGCACGTAGTCGCGGATCGACTGGTCGATGCGCGCCGCGCCGACGACGCGCGTCGCCTTCGCCTCGGACGGCGGCGTGCGACCCGCGCCTCGATGACCGTCCTCGGTTCGCTTGCGGCAGCCGGCCAGCGCCCCCTTCTCGGCGACGCTTCTCCGCGACTTGCTCGTTCTCGAAGGCGCGCTCTTCGCGTTCGCGCGCTTGGTCTTCGTCGGCATCGGGCTCGGGCTCGAGCGCCTCAGCCAGCCTTCGCCATGGGCGCGCGGGCGCGGGCCTCTTCGAGGAGCGCCTCGGGGAGCGCGCCGTCGAGCTCCACCGCGAGGCGATAACGCCACGTCTCCGCCGAGTCCTTGCCGTTCTCCTCGACGCGAACCACGCGCGCCGACGCGCGCCCGGAGTGGTCGCCGACGTGCACGGCGACATCGAGCTCGTCGCCCACCGAGAAGCGGCTCGGCGTGACGATGAGGAGACCCTTGCCGCTCGCGTTGCGCGTGACACCGCAGCGACCCGGCTTGGCCTTCGAGCTCAGCTCGACGGCGAGGACGACCGGCAGCCGAGTCTGGCGGGGGATCTGTTGGCGGGGGTCCGAGGGGCTCGATTGCGGGGTCATGCTTCGCTCGTCTCGGT
>JAYTOQ010000608.1:0-4162 GCA_043747665.1 Polyangiaceae bacterium
TGCTCGCGCCGCGCCATCGGTGGCGCGAGCGCGTGGTGCCGGGGCCTCCTCCAGCCCGCGCCGCCGCGTGCACGTCGATGCTGCCGGAGCTGCCCGCGCGAGAGGCGACGGGCGCGGGCAGCAACGTCCCGGCCTGCGCATGACGCCGGCGACGGCCGCGCGGCCTTCGTCCTCGACGTCGTCCCGGGTGTCGCGACCGCTACGCTGACGACGACGGGGGCCGCCGAGCAGGTCGCCCCGAACGTGCTGTCGGTCACCCACTGGGACCGAATCCTCCAAGGCGAGCTTTACGCGACGACCTCGCGGATGGACTGGCGCACCTTGTTGAAGCGAACTTTCGACGTTGACCTTCGCGTCTGCGTTCGATGCGGCGGCAAGCTCACCGTCCGTGCCGTCTTCACCGCCCCGGCCTCCGTCGCCAAGCTCCTCCGCGCCCTCCGCAGTCCTCGCGCACCACCGACCGCAGCCTGACCCCACCCCCAGGCCCCCCAGGATCTGGCGCGACACGTCGCGCATCGGCGGAGCTGCGCCCGCGGCCGCCCTGACCGAACCATCTATCCAGTGCCGCTGGAAGTTGGCCGCGCTCTCGACGTTCTGGCACCTTCCGCACGGCCCCTTCCCCGAGCCTTCTCCCCACAACTCAGCTACCAAATACTACTCTCGAGCCACATCGTGCTCGCAGCGTCTCAGCGGCCCGGCCCCGATTGCGCGTGGATCCATCGTGAGCGCCATCGCGTCGGCGTGACGCTGGAGCTGCTTCACCACGAGTACATCGAGAGCGTCCCCGACGGGCTGAAGTACACGGCGTTCTGCGAGCGGTATCGCGAGTGGCTGAAGCGGCGCGGCCTCGTGATGCGCCAGGTCCACGTCGCGGGCGACAAGCTCTTCGTCGACTACTCCGGGAAGAAGCCGCACATCGTGGATCCGTCGACCGGCGAGTTGATCGAGCTCGAGCTCTTCGTCGCCGTGCTCGGCGCTTCGAATCTTACCTACGCCGAGGTGAATTTCTCGACGGCGTTCCCGCCGCCCTGGTGCCTGACCAGCTGAAGTCGGGCGTCACACGGGCGTGCCGGTACGAGCCGGAGGCGCAGCGCACGTACGAGGAGCTCGCGCGGCACTACGGCACGACGGTGCTGCCGGCGCGCCCAAGTGCGTATTCCACTCAACCTGAGCGCGCGTTCCGCCGCGACTTGGGCAACCGTTCCAGTCCACCTGGGCGCTCGGATCGGAGCGCAGCGCCTTCGTGGATGGTCAGGTTGATCTCTTCAGGTGGTCTCTGAGCCGATTCCCTTCTTCTTCCGCATCGACGGACCTCGCAGCGCAAGGAGATGGGCATTGTGCACGAGGCGGTCGCAGATGGCATCGGCGATCGTGGGATCGGCGAGCGTCTCGTGCCACGCCTTGGTCGGCAGCTGCGACGTGATCCCGGTCGATGAGCGGTCGTAGCGATCCTCGAGGACCTCCAGGAGATCGCGTCGCTCGGCGTCCTTCATCGAACCGATGAGGAAGTCGTCGAGCACGAGTACGTCGTATCGCGCGAACCGCTGCAGCTCGCTGCGGTAAGTCCAGTCCGCGCGAGCGAGCGCGAGATCCTGCACGAGCCGCGGAACGCGGACCGACAGCGCTCGGAAGCCCTGACGGCACGCCGCCTGAGCGAGCGCGGCGCCGACGAATGTCTTCCCGACGCCGGTTGCGCCGACGACGATCACGTTCTGCTTTGCTCGCACCCATGCACACGTCGCGAGCTGCCGAACGACCACCTTGTCGAGGCCGCGACTCGGGTCGCAGACGAGGTCCTCAAGCCGCTGCCTGCGCCGAAGAAGCCGCGCGGGAAGGCGTCACGATGAGAACTCCACCCTGTCCACATGCGACCAGCGCGAGGAGGGCATGCAGCGCGACGCGTGGCGCGTGTCGACCGCTCCACAATTCGCACGCGTCAAGGTTAGCGCGAGAGCGACGCGAGCGGCGAATCAGCGAGCGGCGCGTCCTTCGGCAACAGCGCGAGCGGCCGCTTCCGACCTCTCGTCTTGCTCGAAGGTCTGTGCGCCGCGCGGCCGCGCGGTTCCGGCGTTGCATTCTTGTCGCGCTCACCGGACGATGCGCTCAACTGTCTCCGATCGAGTCGAGGCCACATTGTTGACCGAGTCGACGCTCGCACATCTCGTCTTTTCACACTTGCTCTCGATCGTCGGCTTCGTCATGGCGACAGTTCTCCTCTCGCGTTCCTTCCAGCAGCGTCGCGCTGCTGGAAGCACCCTGGCGTGGCTCTTCGCGATGGTCCTTGTTCCCTACGTGGCAGTGCCGCTCTACGTGATTTTCGGCGCGCGAAAGGTGAAGCCGAGCAGGAGCGCGGACACCGTGATGGCCGCCCCTGAGCAACTGGATACGTGGCCCGACACGCCGACGGCACGGCTCGCGCGGATGCTCGGTGCCTCCGGCGGGATGGTCTCGACCTCCGGAAATAGCGTAGAGCTGCTGGGCGACGGCGAGACCGCGTTCACGGCGCTGACGGCCGCGATACGGAGCGCAACCCGCTCCGTGCACATCTCGACGCTCGTGTTCTCCGGCGACGAGGTGGGGGAGGCGGTCGCCGCGCTACTCCAGGAGAGGGCGCGCGCGGGCGTGGATGTGCGGGTCCTCATCGACGGCCTCTTCAAGTTCCGAACGAAGCGAAAGCAGATTGCCGGCCTTCGCAAGGCGGGCGCAAAGGTGGCCTGGTTCATGCGGCTCTGGACGCTGCCGACGCGCGGCAGCGTCAACCTGCGCTTGCACCGGAAGGCGGTGCTGATCGACGATCGTCTCGCGATCATCGGGGGAATGAACATCGCCCGCGAATACATGGGGCCGACGCCGCTCGCGGATCGCTGGCGCGACCTCTCGTTGAGCGTCACCGGCCCGGCGGTGGGGGATATCGCTTGCCTCTTCCGCGCCGATTGGCAATTTGCGTCGGGCGAGGAGCTCCCTTTACCGCCCTCGCACGGCGCGGCGAAGGAGGACCAAACACTCCCGGGTCGAGCCTCGATTCAAGTCGTCGGGAGCGGCCCGGACTCCGACAATGATCTCATCTACGACGCCTTCCTCAGTGCGATCTTCGACGCCAGGCGACGAATCTGGATCGCGACGCCTTACTTCGTCCCGGATGAGGCCATTGCGCATGCCTTGCTGCTGGCGCTTCGCCGCGGGGTGGGCGTGGAGATCCTCGTGCCGCTCCGGTCAAATCACCTGACCGCGGATCTCGCGGGCGCGGCGTACCTTCGTGAGTTGCGCGACGCTGGAGCCGTCGTTCGCTGCTACGCGCCCGGGATGATGCACGCGAAGATCCTGCTCGTCGACGAGGAGGTTGGCATTCTCGGCAGCGCGAACATGGACCGGCGAAGCTTTTTCCTCGACTACGAGATTGCGCTGATCATCGCCCGGCGCGAGGAGGTGGCGCGGATGGAGGCGTGGTTTTTGCCACTCTTCAAGGGATGCGTGGACCTTCCTCCGGCGGCCCGTTTGCGGGCGATACTCGAGCCGCTCGCGCGCCTCTTCGCTCCGCTGGAGTAGTGGCTCTTCCGTGAGAACGAAACGTCCGGCGATGATTCTGTCCCGGCCGGTCATTTCCACGGTGAATCACGTCTGGGCGACGGACATTACGTACATCCCGATGAAGTCTGGCTTCGTGTACCTCGTCGCGATCATGGACTGGTACTCACGGCGCGTCCTGTCGTGGGGGCTGTCGAACACGCTCGACACGAGCTTCTGAGTGGAGGCACTGGAAGAGGCGTTCGAGCGCTTCGGACAGCCGGAGATCTTCAACACGGACCAGGGCTCGCAGTTCACGTCGGAGGACTTCACTTTCACTTCAGCGGCGCGACCGAGGCATCGCGATCAGGACGGCAAGGGACGCTGCCTCGACAACGTGTTCGTCGAGCGGCTGTGGCGCTCGGTGAAGTACGAGGAGGTCTACCTCCATGCATGCGCGGACGTCGCGGAGGCGAGAGCCGGCATCCGTCGCTAACTGACCTTCTACAACGACGAGCGCGCTCACCAGGCGCCTTCAGCGGCGCGATAGGACTGATCCAATCCCGGCGCTTTTTGAGATCCACTTCGTGGCGCTCAGCGAGACCGACAGCGGCGGGATACTGATCCAGCCCCATCCTCCGAATGACCGTCCGCGGTC
>JAYTOQ010000609.1:0-2519 GCA_043747665.1 Polyangiaceae bacterium
GATAGCGAGCTGCCCGCTCCCGTCGGTGGTCGCGTGATGAAGCTGCTCGCGAAGGAAGGCGACGTCGTGCCGGTGCGCACCGTCATCTGCCAGATCGACGATTCCGCGGCAGGAGCTGCAACGGGCGCCGCAAAGGGCTCCGTCGAAGCGCCGGCTCCGGTCATGGCTTCGCCGAACGTCATCACGCGCGGCGAGGCACCGGTTCCGCCGAGCGCGATCGGCGGAGGCTCCGGCCCGAGCTCGCAGGGCGCGATGGGCCCGCTTGCATCGCCTACCGCGCGGCGGGCGGCCCTCGAGCAGGGCGTCGACCTCAAGAGCGTGCAGGGCTCCGGCGATCACGGACGCATCACCCGTGAGGACGTCCTTCGCGCCGGTGTCGACGTGCCGCCGCGGACCGAGCCTCCGATGTCGGTCGCGCAACGCGCACAGTCCGATGCGCAGCTCCGCGCGCAGGTCGGAGGCGGAGGCGGAGGCGGAGGCGGCGGCGGAGGCGCAGCGCCCGGCGGCGCAGCGCCCGCCATCGCGCAGATGATCAACCAGGGCGGCGGCTTCGTCAACCCCATCGGCTTTCTACCCCCCATTCCCGGCGTCGGCTTCGGCTCCTTCAAGGTGCCGCCGTACCGTCCCAAGCCTGGCGATCAGGTGGTGCCTTTCACGCGCCGCCGCCGCATCACCGCCGATCACATGGTGTACTCGAAGGTCGCGTCGCCCCACGTGGTGACGGTCGCCGAGTGCGATCTCTTCCGCTCCGCGCGCCTGCGTGAGGCCAACAAGGATCGCTACAAGAAGGAGGGGATGAGCCTCACCATGCTCGCGTTCGTGGTCGTGGCGGTCGCTCGTGCCATCCGCGAGAACCCCACGGTGAACGCGCGCGTCCTCGACGACTCGTTCGTGATCTTCAAGGACGTGAACATCGGCGTCGCTGTCGACTCGCCAGACGGTCTCGTCGTGCCCGTCGTGCGCCGCGCCGACGAGCTCGGCGTGCGTGGCATCGTGCGCGCCATCGACGACGTCGCCGGTCGCGCGCGCACCGGCAAGATCACCATCGACGATCTCTCGGGGTCGACGTTCTCGGTCTCGAACCCGGGGCTCAAGGGCAACCTCTTCGGCGGCGCGATCATCAACCAGCCCAACGTCGCCATCTTGCGCATGGGCGAGATCAAGAAGCGCGCGGTGGTGGTGGAAGGTCCCGACAAGGAGGACCAGATCGCCATCCACCCGGTCATGTACATGGCCCTCAGCTACGATCACCGCATCGTCGACGGCGTCGCTGCGAACTCGTTCCTCTGGCGCGTACGCGAGATCCTCGAGAAGGCCGAATTCGAGGTCTGAAGGCTCGGCGGTCCCGCCCGCCCGTCCGCGTCGGGCCGGCGCCACGGAGGCCGCTGCCATCGCGCGAATGGTCTCGGTGGTGAAGGGCTTCGTGACGTGCACGCCGCCCAATGCAGCCGCGGGAAAGCACGCTCGAAACAGCGCGCCGCTTCCGGGCGGGCTCTCGACGGTGAGTCTTCCGCCGAACGAGGCCACGATGCTCTGCGAGGTCGACAGGCCGAGCCCCATGCCGGCGCCGATGCGCTTCGTCGTGAAGAACGGGTCGAAGATCCACGGCAGCACCTCTGCGCTGATCCCCGGCCCGGTGTCATGGATCTCGACGCACGCGCCAACCGGCGTCATCGGTGAACGACGATACGTGAGCGGGAACCAGCCCTTGCGACCGTCCGTGAATTCCATCGGCTCCTCGTAGTTGAGCCGGGCCTCGCCGGAGCCCATGACGTCACGATCGCCCATCCGATAGAGCTCGGCGGACGCCTCATGTCGCGCGGGCTGGGGGACGCTGTCGAGAATGCCACCCAATGCCTGCTGTGACTCGTACAGCGCAGCCTTCGCGAGCCTCGACTCGGTCACGTCCTGACGGCGCTCAGCGCCGCCGGCGCCGAAGCAGCGCGACCGAGGCGACGACGCCCGCGACGAGCGCCGCGATGGGCGTCGGAGCAGGTGCGCGCAGCGAGCAACCGCCGCCGCCGCCGTTCATCGCGTCGGGGCCGTTGGGGTTCGTCCCGCCGTCCGTGTCGACGGAGCCGTCCACGCCGCCGCCGTCGGGCTCGGCGGCGCTGCAACCAAGCGTGGCGCGTTGCTGCGGCCATGGAGGGAACGCGTTCGAACCTGTGCCGCCGAGCGAGCATTCCGTGTTCGTCGTGGTGCCCGTGGCGCAGGTGAGCGGCCCGCGAATGTCGCAGAAGTGCAGCCTGCTCTCGAACGTGCCGCCTTCGTCCTTGGTGAGGCCGACCACGAAGCCGCTCTTTTCCGTCGAGCATGCCCAGAGCCCGTCGTCGGAGTACGTGAGGCAGTGGACCTCGACGGTCGACTTCTGCACGAAGTTGAAGTCACTGCTGCTCGCGACGCGCAGCCCATCCTTGGGACCGCCGACGTAGACGCGCGAGCCGTCCTTCGACACGGCGAAGCCGAGGAGCGCTCCCGTGCCGATAAAAATGGTGCGAAACGTCTTCCCGGCGTCGTCG
>JAYTOQ010000610.1:0-3050 GCA_043747665.1 Polyangiaceae bacterium
AAGCTGATGTTCGGCTTTCTCGTCTTCTGGGCGTACATCGGGTTCAGCCAGTTCATGCTGATCTGGTACGCGGCGCTTCCGGAAGAGACGACCTGGTACCACAACCGCTGGGACTTCGGCCCGTGGGCCAAGGTCACCATGGCCGTCATCATCGGCCACTTCGTGGTGCCGTTCTTCTGGCTGATCTCGCGCAACATGAAGCGCAATGTCGGACGCCTTCAGGTCGGTGCGGCCATCCTGCTCGTGTTCCACGTGGTCGACATCTACTGGTTCGTGATGCCGAACTACGCGCTCGGCTCGAACGAGTTCACGTTCCACTGGATCGATGCTGCGTGCCTCCTCGCCGTCGGTGGCGTCTACGGCGCGCTCGTCTTCTTCCGCATGGGCAAGCAAGCCCTCGTCCCCGTCGGCGATCCGCGCCTCGAGCGCTCGCTCCACTTCCAGAACGCCTGAAGGTTCAGAGGCACGCATGGCAACCGACAACACACCGCCGAGGCTGCGACTGATCGGGACGATCGCCGTGATCGCCGTGATCACCCTGGTCAGCCTCGATTTCGTGTTCAAGAGCTACTACGCGTACATGACCGACGAGGCGAAGCGAGAGAAGCTCGCACCCACGACGGAAAAGAACGACTCTCGCTTGGCCGAGGCCGCATCGCTCGCGCTCGGCAAGCTCCCGATCGACCAGGCCATGGCTCAAATCGGCAAGGGAACGCGCGGCGACCTCGTCGAGCCGAAGCCCTCCGAGGACATGGGCGCCATGACCGGCTGGAACAAGCTACCCAAGCAGCTTCCGCTTCCGCCGGCGGGTAGTCTTGGCATGCCGGGCGGCATGATGGTCCACGGTCCGAGTGACCCTATGAACGCCATGGATGCCGGAGCGATGAGCGCCGGCGACGCAGGTCCGAACGTGACCGACGGCGGCCCGCTGGGCATTCCGGGCGGACCCGGCGCGGCCGACGGCGGCGGCGTGCCGCACCTCATGCCGAAGACGACCGGAACCAGGGATAAGGACGCGGGCGCGAAGCACTGAGGTCCGTGAGCTGAACAAGACGACGACGATGAAGACGCACGACATCACGCACCAGGCGAATCGACGCGGCCGCTCGGCCGTCGTCGCCTCGTTGGTTGCGCTCGTCGGGCTCGTGCTTGTCGTGTCGCTACCGCGCGTCGCGCACGCCCAGGTCGCGGGCATGCCGCCTGAGCTCGCGCACGTCGGCGTCAACGAGCACCTCGACGGGCCGCTCCCGCTCGACACCAAGTTCCGCGATCACACCGGCAAGCCGGTCACGCTCCGCGACTTCTACGACGGCAAGCGGCCGGTGGTGCTGACGTTCGCGTACCACTCGTGCCCCGTGCTCTGCAGCATGGTGCTCAACGCGACGGCCCAGGGCCTGCGCGGCATCGGCTGGTCGGTCGGCGAGCAGTTCGACGTCGTCACCATCAGCATCGATCCCGAGGAGTCGCTCGAGAAGACGGCCGCCAAGCGCGCGTCGATCCTCGCCGAGTACGGCGCATCGCGCGGTCACGACGGCAAGGGCTGGCACTTCCTCGTCGGCGACAAGGCGTCGATCGCCGCGGTCGCTGCCGCCGCCGGCTTCGAATACCAGTACGACGCCGACCAGAAGCAGTGGGGACATCCGTCGGTCCTCATGATCACGAAGCCCGACGGCCACATGGCTCGTTATCTTTACGGGCTCGAGTTCCCGTCGAACGATCTCAAGCTCGGGCTCCTCGAAGCAACCGAGGGCCGCAGCATCTCGACCGTCGAGCAGATCATCCTGTTTTGCTACCACTACGACCCGCAGGGTGGGAAATACGTGCTCGTTGCGCAGCGCGTGATGCAGGTCGGCGGCGGCGCCATCGGCCTCTTGCTCTTCGGATTCCTCGCTCTCTTCTGGGGCCGCGAGCTCAAGAAGAGCTTGAACAAAAAAGCTACCAAGACCCTGCCGAGCGATCTGCCCGGCGACGTGACCGTGTGAGGAGGCTGACGTGATTTTGGCGACAGAACTCGAATCCGTGGCGCCTTCGAACTGGCAGCTTCCGCCGGCAATGTCCGACGGCGCACCGGCCGTCGACAGCACCTACAACTTCATCTTCTGGTTCTCGGTCGCCTTCACCGTCGTCATCACGACGCTGATGCTCTACTTCATCGTGAAGTACAAGCGGCGCAAGGGCGTGAAGTCGGAGCCCACCGGCCACTTCAACCGCCTCGAGATCTTCTGGACGGTCACGCCGACCCTCTTCATCGGCATCCTGTTCCACGTCGGGTTCAGCTCGTACATCAAGAACGCGACCGCCGCCGAAGGCGCCACCGAGATCCGCGTCCGCGGCAAGAAGTGGAACTGGGAGTTCGAGTATCCGAGTGGCGACCGCGCGCCGGGTGAGCTCACGCTCGAGAAAGGTCGTCCCTACAAGATGATCATCTCGTCGGAGGACGTCCTCCACTCGTTCTTCATCCCCGAGTTCCGCCTCAAGCGCGACGCGGTCCCCGGGCAGTACTCCTTCATCGCCTTCACGCCGACCGTCGCCGGCACGGCCCAGGTCTTCTGCGCCGAGTACTGCGGCACCAGCCACTCCGGCATGCACGCGATCGTCACCATCCTAGAGCACAAGGAGTACGAGGAGTTCGTGAAGACCCTCGGCAAGTGCACCGGCACTCCCGAGGAGTGCTTGCCCGAGAAGTGGGGCGAGTCGCTCTTCAACAAGAACGCGTGCACCACGTGCCACGGCCCCGGCGGCACCGGCATGATCGCCGGCTCCAAGTCGCCGGGTCCGAAGCTGGCCGGCATCTACAACACGATGCAGGCCATGAGCACAGGCCCCGGCATCATGGCCGACGAGAACTACCTCCGCGAGTCGATCCTGCGGCCCAACGCGCACATCGTGCAGGGCTACAACACCGTGCAGATGCCGGCCTTCGTCTTGAAGGACGACCAGCTCGACGCGATCATCGCCTACGTGAAGTCACTGAAGTAAGGACCGAAGAAGACCATGGCTGCCATCACCAGTACCCCCGCGGGCCATCACGAAGCGGTCGACGAGAGCGT
>JAYTOQ010000611.1:0-2676 GCA_043747665.1 Polyangiaceae bacterium
ATGCTCGAAGCGCCCGGCGACTTCGTCACCCACGACCTCAGCGGCGCTCCCCTCCTGGTGGTCCGCGGGGACGACGGCCAGGTGTCGGCGTTCCTCAACGTCTGCCGGCATCGCGGCCCACGCGTCGAGCAGCTGCCGTGCGGCAGCGGCAAGAAGGCATTCGTCTGCCCGTATCACTCGTGGTCCTACATGCGCGACGGTCAACCTCCTCGGGATCCCGCACCAGGAGGGCTTCGGCGGCATCGACAAGACCGAGCGCGGCCTCGTGCGCGTGCCAGCGGGAGAGGCGGCGGGGCTCGTGTTCGTCCGTGCGTCACGCGCGGTGTCGGAGGTCGACGCCCAGCTCGACGCGCGCGCCTTCCTGGGTCCGCTCGCCGCCGACCTCGAGGGCTTCGGCTTGCCGAGGGCGCACGTCTACGACGCGCGCAGCTACACGAAGGAGATGAATTGGAAGCTCGCCTTCGACATCTTTCCCGAAGCGAAGCATCCGCGAGCTCGCGGGTCAGCCCGACGCCGCGATGGCAACGACGCTGCGAAAGCACGCGAACGTGCTCTTCCACATCTTGCCGAACACACTGGTGCTGGTTCAGCCCGATCACGCGGCGGTCTTCCACGCCTTCCCCGACGGGCCGACCCGCACGCGCTTCACTTCGTACACCGCCGTCCCCGACGGGCCGCTCACCCCGAAGGCGCGCGCCTACTCTTCGGCGCGTTCGAGCACGCGCTCGCGCATTTCCACGACGAGGTCGCCCGCCACCGCGCGTGACCCGCGTGACCCGCGTGACCCGCGTGCGGACTTGCGGACTTTCCGGGTCGAAGGGCCCCGGTGTGCTACGTAATCGCTCATGATCGACTTCGAGATCACCGAGGAGCAGAAAGCCCTCATCGATACCGCCCGCCGCTTCGCCAAGGAGCGCATCATTCCCGTCGCTGCGGAGTGCGATCGCGAATCGAAGTTCCCGCAGGACGTCTTCAAGGCGGCCTGGGAGATCGGCCTCGTCAACCCCACGCTGCCGGCCGAGTACGGCGGCCCCGGCCTGAGCGACCTCGACTCGGCCATGATCACCGAGGAGCTCGCTTACGGCTGCAGCGGCATCCAGACGAGCATGACCGCGAACACGCTCGGTCTCACGCCGATCAAGCTCGCCGGCTCCGAGGAGCAGAAGAAGAAGTACTTCGGCTGGCTCACCAGCGAGCCGATCCAGGTCAGCTACGCGACCACCGAGCCCGGCGCCGGAAGCGACGTCGCGGGCCTGCAGACCCGTGCCGTGAAGCAGTCCGACGGCAGCTACGTGCTCACCGGCACGAAGGCGTGGATCACCAACGCGAACCTCTCGTCGTTCTTCGTCATCTTCGCCACCGAGAATCCGGAGCTCCGTCACAAGGGCATCGGCGCCTTCATCGTTCACCGCGATGCAAAGGGCCTCAGCGTCGGCAAGCACGAGGACAAGCTCGGCCAGCGCGCCAGCGACACCGCGCAGGTGATGCTCGACGGCGTCCACGTGCCCGCCGCGCAGGTCCTCGCGCCTCCCGGCCACGGCTTCAAAGTGGCGATGGAGACCTTCAACCAGACGCGCCCCGACATCGGCGCGATCGCGGTCGGTCTGATGCGCCGCTGCCTCGACGAGTCGGTCGCGTATGCCAAGGAGCGGAAGACCTTCGGCACCGCCATCGCCAACCACCAGCTCGTGCAGGCGATGCTCGCGGAGATGGCCATCCGCATCCACGCGACGCGGCTCCTCGTGCACAAAGCGGCCTGGGCGCTCGACAAAAACATCCGCGATCCGCTGACGTCGAGCCTCGCGAAGGCCTACGGCGCCGACTCGGCAATGCAGTCGGCGATCGACGCCGTGCAGGTCTTCGGCGGCAACGGCTACGTGAAGGAGTACCCCGTCGAGAAGCTGATGCGCGACGCCAAAATCCTTCAGATCTACGAGGGGACTTCGCAGATCCAGCGCATCGTCATCGCGAAGCAGCTCCTCGCGTAGCGCGCCGGCCTCGAGGCCGAGAGCATCCACGCGTGCCTCTTCCCTCCTCCGCAGTCGCGTTCGCGTCGTTCGCCTTCGTCGCCCTCGCGTCCGCGTTCTCCCTCGGCGCGTGCCCAGCGCCCGGCCGCGACGTGGTCCCCGAGACGCACGACGTCCGGGGTCCCGTGCCTGACGCTGCGGCGCCTCCACGCGCCGACGCGTACGTCTACGTCGCGCGCCGGCCTCACGCGGCGGTCGGCCTCGTCGGCGCGCACTTCATGACCGACGCCGATGCGCAGCGCATCGTCGATCGCGTCGCCGACGATCTCGAGTCGTGCGCGCGCCGGCTCGAACAGCGCAACGAGCTGGTCGAAGGCGCGCTCCAGCTGGTCGCCGTGACGGGCTCGCGTGGGACCGCCGAGATTACCGATGTCCGCTTCGCGCCCGGCGGCCCTGTCGCGGCCAACGCGCTCGAGTGCATCGTCGCGCCACTACGGGCGAATGCGTTCCCGGCGGCGACGAAGGCGGGGGTGCCCGCCGTTGCCATCGAGGCCACGTGGGGCATCGTGACGTCCGCCAATACGGACGCGGGCGTCGACGCAGGTAGGCCGCTGTAACGAAACATTCCAGGTTCACTGCACGATTCGTTTCCACGTAAACACACGAAACTCTATTGCAAATCATCATTGCAGACCGTGTGCTCAGTGCT
>JAYTOQ010000612.1:0-2695 GCA_043747665.1 Polyangiaceae bacterium
GCCCCGAAGGCCAGGGTCGGCTGCACCACCATGGACGGTCCCGACCTGCCCGCGAACTACTGCGTCGGCCTCTACCCATTCAGCATGGACAGCGACCTCGGCTGCTTTACTCCCGCGCGCTGACCATCGCGGTCCACATCGAGCGGTCGTCGACCATCGCGAGCATCGCCCACTGCGCTGCCGCGGTGACGGCGAGCGCATGCAGCGGCACGTCGAACGCTCCGTGGGAGAGCAGCGCGAGCGCGAGCGCCGCGAGGACCGGCGGCGGAACGGCGCGCTGCACGACGGCAACGAGTGAGAGCAGGATGGTCGCGGGCACGAGGAACTCCGCGATCCTCGTGAGCCCTTCGTAGGGAAGCCGAACGCCTGCCGCCTGCGAGAGCGAGCCGTGCAGCACCGCCTCGAGCGTCGACGGCGTGTCGCTGCCGTCGCGCGCTGCGAAGTAGGTGATGACGAAGGCGAGCACGATGGCGCCGTTCGCGAGGATACGGCCGCGCCAGCGCGAACGTGTCCCGAGCCAGGCCGCGGCGAGCAGCGTCGCGAGCATCTGCACGACCACGGCCAACGTGGTGAGACCACGCCCCGTGTAATAGAGGCCCATGCTCGCGCGCTCACCGGCGATCGCCGTCACCTCCCACGCGATGGGCCGGAGCAGGCCGGAGAGCGCGAACATGCCGAGCACGGCGCCGACCACGCGCGTCTGCGCGACGCGGACGGTCGCCGCCGACGCGATGATGGCGATGATGCTCGCGACGATCGCGAGCGCGAGCGCGGCCGCGGTGTGTAGGCGCTGCACGACCGCCGGCGATGCTAGGGCGACCACGAGACCCGACACGGCGACCAGGCTCCCGCGCGAGCCGACCCCGATCTTCCGGGCGCGCGCGAGCTCGAAGGAGCCGCCGCAGATGAGCGCTACGAGGAGCGCGGCGAACGTGTAGCTGAGCGTCGACGCGACGATCTCGGTGGCGTCAATCGCGCGCTGAGACGCGATGCCGCGCATGCCTGGTGCGATGAGGACGCCGAAGACCTTCGCGGCTGCACCGACGATCGCGGTCAGTACGAGCGCGCCGCCCGCCCACCCGATGCCGATGCTCGGAGCGACGGGCTCCTCGCGCGCAACGTCCGACGTTCTCGACCTGTTCGACGCGGCCATCAAGAGCGATGCGGAGCCTACCACGCCGAGCGCCGGGCGGTGATGCGTCGCAGCTCAGCCGGCTTGCGGATGCACGCGCGGATCGCGCAGCGCGGGAGGGGCCGCGCCTTCGCGCATCTCGTGCAGGTTCACCGGCGGGGGCGCGCCGCGTTCCTGTGGACCCTTGGGCGCCGGCGCAGGCGGCTGCGGCTCCTCGGTCGGGCCCTTGGCGGGCGTGTTGAGGAGGAACGGGCGCGCGTGCATGGTGGAGCACGCGAAGACCTCGTCGCGGTGGAACTCCCAGTGGAGGTACACGTTGCCGTCAGGCGAGACGATCGCGCCAGGCGCGGGGCCGAACGGCTGCGCGCGGTGCACGGAGTCGAGCGCGGCGATGTCGAAGGCGGTGATGCCGCTCGTCTTGACCACGCCGAGCTTCACGATGCGCCCTTCCTTCGGGCTCACCACGATCTCGATGCGCGTGATCAAGCGCGGCGAGTTCAGAGGATGCGACTTTGGCAGGTTGTCGAGCGAACCGAGGAAGCTGTCGGCGAAGAGCGGGTGGATCCGGTTGTGGATCGTGTTGAGGTAGGACGCGAACGGCACCGAGGCGGTGTTGAGCGCGGTCTGGTTGCCGGGCTTCACGCTGGACACGTAGTTCTCGATGGCGTTCTTCCAGCGCTCGAAGTTCGACGCCGTCCACGAGCCGCGATGCTCGCTCTTGCGACGCTCGCCGTCCGCCTCGCGCTCCTTGCGGAGCTGATCGGAGCCGACCACCGCGACCACGCCCTGAGTCGTCAGGTTGATGTTCACCTGGCCGGGACCGGGGGTGCCGCCGAGTCCCAGCCACTTCGTGTTCGGGTTGTTCTGGTTGGCGACGACCGGTTTGTTCTGGTTCGTCGTGCCCGCGATCGGCGACGGCGCGGGCTGCGTGCCCTGCGCGGCCTGAGGCTTCACGGGGGTGAACCACGACGCGCCGTTGTTCGATTGCACGATGTCGAACGAGGCGGTGGGCTGCGCGCCGGGCGCGAGCTGAGGAGGCGTCTCCTTTTGCGTGATCTGGGAAGGAGCGCGGCCGTCACCGCCGGACTTCGGCACTGCCGCCGCCGGAGGCGCGGGGACGGTCGTCATGGTCATCGGCTTGTCGACCGGCTTGTTGTCCTTGTTCGGCTCGAAGGTCGACCCCTTCTCGCCGGGCGCGTTGTCCTTGTTTCCCTTGTGCTCGTCGCTGTCGGCGATCTTCGTGCGCTCGCTGTCGCCGGTGCGATCCTTCGGGCCGTTGGTCTTGTTCGCGCCGGGCGTCGGGTTCTCGTCCTCGTCGTGAGCGGTCTGCGTCGCGACCTTCTCCTCTTCGACTTTGTTCGCCTCGTCGGCGATGAACCGCGCGTTCGGATTGTCCTCCTGCTTCGGCTGCGCGTGCTGCTTGACGGCGATCCGCTTGTCCATCTTGAGCGGCTGCTCGTCGAGCTTCTTCAGCGGGTCGTCGGGCTTCACGACGATCTTGAGCTCGGGCTTCGGCGCGTCAGGCTTCTTCGCTTCGGCCTTCGGGGGCTCGGGCTTCGGGGG
>JAYTOQ010000613.1:0-2196 GCA_043747665.1 Polyangiaceae bacterium
GCGCGTCGGCGCACTGGACGAGGATGGTGCCGCCGCGCCGCGAATACATGCCCGAGCCCCACCGCTCCTGGGGAGGCAGCGTCTTCGCATTCACGCCGGCACGCGGATGCGGCGCGGCGGCAGGCGCCTCCGAGCTGACCGCGCCGTCGTCGCTCGTGTCGTCGCCGGCCGGCGCGGGAGCGGAGACGGCGCCAGCCCCGCGCGCGAAGTAATAGCCGTTGGGGCAGAGCTCTGCGGCGGTGCGGAAGCAGCGCTTGTCCATGTGACGGCAGGAGATGCTCTTCCACTCGTTGCTGCCGTCGGGGCCGCGCGCATCGTCGACGTGAACGCGCCCGCAGGCGACCGTGGAGAGCGCGAGGGCAGCGAGTACGGCGGGCAGGAGGCGGGCGACGAGCATCGTGGGCGTCCCGGTGCAACCTCGATGCCGCATCTCGCCCGTACGGCGGGCCGTAAAAATAGATCAATCCCAAGGTCGAGGTGGACGGCGTGAACGTTCCTTCACGGGATCTTCGGTACGCTGGTCGTCGCGCGGCCGTCGACGGGTCTGCGCGATAGGCATGAGCGAGCCCTACCGACTCCCACCGATCGTCCGCAGCCTCGGCTGGGTCTCGTTCTTCACCGACGTGGCGAGCGAGATG
The DNA here is from genome assembly GCA_043747665.1 of Polyangiaceae bacterium. Lineage (GTDB taxonomy): Bacteria > Myxococcota_A > Polyangia > Polyangiales > Polyangiaceae > Labilithrix. The sequence continues at coordinate 639 of JAYTOQ010000613.1, forward strand.
ATCTATCCGCTTCTGCCGGCGCTTCTCCTGTCGTTCGGCGGTACGGCGATCTGGCTCGGCGCGATGGAGGGTATCGCCGAGGCGGTGAGCGCGCTCGTGAAATGGCGCATCGGACCGCTCGTCGACGGGTCCTCGAAGAAGAAGCCGCTCATCTTCAGCGGCTACGCGCTCGCGACGTTCGCGCGGCCGCTGGTCGCCGTCGCGACGGCGGGCTGGCACGTCATCCTGCTGCGCTCGCTGGATCGGATCGGCAAGGGCGTCCGTGCCGTGCCTCGCGACGCGCTGCTTGCGGAGTCGGTGCCGGTGGAGTCGCTGGCAACGGCGTTCGCCTTCCACCGCATGATGGATAATGCCGGGTCGGTCGCGGGACCCATCGTGGCGTTCACGCTACTGCGTGCGCTGGAGTTGCCGTTGCGATGGGTGATCGCGCTCGCAGTAGTGCCGGGGATCGTGGCGTGTGTCGTGCTCGTCGTGGGGGTAAAGGAAGAAGAGGGAGCGGGAACGGGCACGCGCACGGCCACGCGCACGGCTACGGCCACGGCGACGGCCGCGCCGGCGGCGCCGTTGCCCGCGGTGGTGCGACGTTACTTGCTCGTGCTCGGGCTGTTCACGCTCGGAGCCAGCGCCGATTCGTTCTTGCTGCTGAGGGCTGTCGAGCTCGGGATGTCGGCGGCGTGGGCGCCGCTGCTGTGGCTCGCGCTGTCGGGCGCGAAGGCCGCGAGCAACATGCCGGGTGGATGGCTCGCCGATCGCGTCGGGCGGAAGCGCACGCTGGTCGTCGCGTGGATCCTCTACGCGGCGTTCTATGCCGCCGCGCCGTTCGTGACGACGCCGCTCGCGTTCGCGTTGCTCGTGATCGCGTATGGCGCCTACTACGGGCTCGCCGAGGGAAGCGAGCGGGCGCTCCTCGCGGAGCAAGCGCCGCCGTCGATGCGCGGCCGCGCTTTCGGCGCGATGCATGCCGTCACCGGGCTCGCCGTGCTCCCCGCCAACCTGGTCTTCGGCGCGCTCTACGCGCGGCACGTTGCGCTGGCTTTCGGCGTCAGCGCCGCGTGCGCAGCATGTGCGGCGTTGCTCCTCCTCGTGGTGGTGAAGGAGCACCAACCGCCGCCGGAATCCGCTACTCTTTCTGCATGAGCGAGTTCGCGCTGAAGACCGCGCTCCCCGCCTATCTCGCGAGGGAGCAGGAGCGCATCGAGAAGATCGCAGCCGAGGCCGGCCTCGATTTCTTCCCGACCGTGTACGAGATCCTCACCTACGACCAGATGAACGAGATCGCGGCTTATTCGGGCTTCCCGAACCGCTATCCGCACTGGCGCTACGGCATGGAGTACGAGCGGCTCGCCAAGAGCTACGAGTACGGCCTCTCCAAGATCTACGAGATGGTCATCAACAACAATCCGTCCTACGCGTACCTCCTCGAGGGCAACTCGCTGACAGATCAGAAGCTCGTCATGGCCCACGTCTACGGGCACGTCGACTTCTTCAAGAACAACTTCTGCTTCCGCTCCACCGATCTCGACACCGGCGGTCGCACCACGAACCCCGGTCAGCGCCC
>JAYTOQ010000614.1:0-33777 GCA_043747665.1 Polyangiaceae bacterium
AGCGAGCCCGGTCAGTGCGTTCGGACCCAGTAGAACGCGACGCCGGCCACCGCCAGCATCACGCACAGCACGACGAAGATTACCGCGCCGGCGCTCGACTTCACGGGTAGCGGCCCCGGCGCGCCGCTCTGCATGCGCGGATCCGTCCGGGGCGCGTTCGCGGGCGGCGCATACGACTGCGCGGCAGGCTGCTGCAGCTGCGTTGGCTGTTGCTGCTGCAGCTGCGTTGGCTGTTGATGCAGCCGATGTTGTGCCGCTTGCTGCCCTGCCTGCGGCGGCGAGCTCCGCAGCGGCGACGCCATGGCCATCGAGGCCGCGAGCGGCGACATCGCCGACATCGGCGAGACCGCGCCGATGGGCAACGTCCCCTTGAGCAGCTCGCCGCGCTGTCGCGCCTGAATGACGCTGTCCGGACCGGGCGGCGGCGGCACCGAGCCGGGCACCGCGTTGCCCAGGCTCGGCGACGGCAACGGCGCCGCGAGCGGAGCGGTGCTGTGCGAGCTCGCGGGGGCCGCTGCCGGAGTCGCAGCTCGCGGCAGCTGCGAAGGATGCGGCACCAGATGCGGCGCGCCTTGCGGCGCATTCTGCATGAGCATCGTTCCCGTGAACGGCGCCGCGGCAGCAGGCGGTGCCGACGCGCGCGCCACGGCTGCGAGGACCTGCAGCATGGCGTCGCCGACGGCGCCGTCCATGACGGTGGCCGCGGCGAAATTCGGTCGCGGCGCGCTGGCGATCGCGGCCTTGAGCTCCGACCAGAAGACGCCGGCATCGCGCGGGCGCTCGAGCGGATTCTGCGCCACCGAGCGGAGCAGCAGCTCCTCGACCTTCTGCGGAACGTGAAGGCCGAGGCTCGACGCGCTCGGCGACCCCGTCTGGGGATCGATGGCCTTGAGCAGGCCGTCGGCGAGCGATCTCGCGGGCCGCACCTTCTCGCCGGTCATGCACTCGAGCAGCACCATCGTGAGCGAGTACACGTCGGTGTGCGGGCCGATCTTGCCGATCGATCCGGAGAACTGCTCCGGCGCGCCATACGACGGCGAGCAGAAGTGAACGCCCACGCCGGTCTCGACGCTGGGCCGCACGCCGATCGACTCGTCGGACATGATCTTGGCGAGCCCGAAATCGAGCACCTTCATGCGAACGCCTTCGCGGGTCCGCGTGAGAAAGAGATTGCCCGGCTTCACGTCGCGGTGAACGACGTCGTGGCCGTGTGCGTACGCGAGACCGAGCGCAGCGCTGTCGAGCAGCTGCACCGCGGCGTCGAGCGTGCGCGGCTTCAGCTTCTGCGCGCGTCGCTCCTTGAGCTCGGCGCTGAGCGTGCAGCCGTCGAGCCACTCGAGGACCATGTAGGGCGTGTACTCCTGCGTCGTGGGCGCGATGAGCGTGCCGCTGCTGATGCAGCGCACGATGTCGAGGTTCCCCTGCGACAGGCGATAGAGGAGCTTCGTCTCGTCGCGGAAGCGGCCGGCGAGCGCTTCGCGGATGGCCTCGTTGGTCTTCTGCATCGAGGCGATGCGGAGGCACTTGATGGCGACGGTCTCACCGAGGCCCTCGTGGTAGCCGCGATAGATGAGCCCGAAGCCGCCGGCGTCGACGCACGCGTCGAAGCGGACCTGATCGACGGTGCTGCCGACGAGGCCGAGCACGTCGACAGGGCCGGACGCGCTGCTCATGCGCCGCAGCATACGTGCTCGCCCATTTCGGTGCTACGGTCCGGACAATGGCGGAGGGCCGTTCGGTCCGGAGCATCTGCGTTTTCTGCGGCTCGCGGCCGGGGAGCGATCCTGCGTTCGGAGATGCCGCGGCGGCGCTCGGCGCGGCCATTGCCAGGCGCGGAATCACCCTGATTTACGGGGGCGCGAAGGTCGGGCTCATGGGACGCCTCGCGGACGCCGCGCTGGCCGAGGGCGGAGAGGTGGTCGGTGTCATCCCGCGCGGCCTCGTGTCCAAGGAGATCGCGCACGACGGCCTGAAGGAGCTGTTCCTCACCGACTCGATGCACCAGCGGAAGGAGCGCATGATCCTCCTCTCCGACGCGTTCGTTTCGATGCCGGGCGGCTGGGGCACCTACGACGAGCTCTTCGAGGTCCTGACGCTCGCGCAGATCGGATTCCACGACAAACCGAGCGCGTTCCTCAACACCAAGGGCTACTTCGATCCGCTCCTCGCGTTGCTGAAGCACACCATCGCTCATTCGTTCGCGGCGCCGCAGCATGCACAGCTGTATGTCGCGGCCGACGAGCCGGAGCCGCTCCTCGATGCGCTGCTCGCATGGATCCCGCCGCCGCTCGGCGACAAGGCCATGGATCGCCGCGCCGTGAAGCCATGAAGGAGCTGACGCGATGAAGCCGCCCGACGCGGTACCGGCCGCGCTGTGGATGCGGCTCGAGGCCGAGGCCGCCACGCTCGCTCGTGGCGCGGAGCCCGCGCACGACTTCTTCCACGTCGAGCGCGTGGTGGGCAACGCGCTCGCGGTGGCACGCGGCGAGGACGCCAGCGAGGACGTGCGAGCCGCGGCAGCGACGGCAGCGCTCCTCCACGAGCTCTTCACGTTGCCCAAGAACCATCCCGACTCCGCGCGTGCGGGCGATCGTTGCGCGGAGAAGGCGCGCGAGCTGCTCGACGTCGAAGGCGCGCCGACGTGGCTGATCGACCAGGTTTGTGCGGCGATCCGCGATCACTCGTTCTCGAAGGGCGTCGTGCCGGACGCGCTTCCGAGCCGGATCCTGCAGGACGCCGATCGGCTCGATGCGCTGGGAGCGATCGGCCTCGCGCGCATGTGGGCGACCTGCGCCGACATGAAGCGGCCGTTCTACGCCCCCGAAGATCCGTTCTGCGCGACGCGCGCGCCCGACGACAAGCGCTGGGGGCTCGATCATGTCTTCAAGAAGCTGCTCGTTATCCCGGAGCGGCTCCACACGAAGACCGCGCGGGCGCTCGCCGAGGAGCGCGTGGCGTTCTTGCGGACCTACATAGCGCAGCTCGCTCGCGAGATCGATCGCTGAGCGGGGCCACGGAGCGATGCGCGAAGATGCCGCGGACCCCAGCGCCGACCGTATGCGAGCGCACCTCGTCGCTTTGAAAAGGCGACTGTGACGGACAAGTTTGTGCGTCGCTTCGCCGTCGCCGCGATCGGGCGCGAGGGCGTGGTTCTCGATACGTCGAGCGGTGAGATCTATCGTGCGGGTCCCTCGGCGGTGGTGGTCTTCCGCGCGCTCGTGCGCGGCTCCGACGTGGCAGGTGCTGCGGACGCGCTGGTGCAGGCATTCGCGGTGTCGCGAGCGCGCGCCAAACGCGATGTGCGCGGCATCCTCGCGTCACTGCCGGCCGCGCCGCGCCGATCGAACGCCGGCGTACAGCCGCCGCAATTCGTCGCCGGCGCGCGTGGTCGCTACGACATGCAGCTCGACGACGTGCCTGTCGCCTCGCTCGACGGACGTGGTCGTCTTGTGGAGCGGAGCGACGTGAACCCGGATGTCTTGCGGCTCGTCGCGCCGCACGTCCTCGCGCTTGGTGGCCATCGCGTCCTCCACGCGTCGGCAGTCCTCGTGCGCGGTGAGGTGGTGGCGTTCGTCGCTCCGAGCGGTACGGGCAAGACCACGCTGGCGCGCCTCCTCGAAGGCGCGGACGTACGCGTCATCAGCGAGGACCTTCTCGTGCTTCGTAGCGCGCGTGAAGCGGTGCTCGGCGGAGAACGCGCGCTCCGAATCTGGTCGCGCTCGCGCGGGCTGACCGTCTCGACGAAGCGCGCCCTCGACAGCGTCGATGGAAGAGCGAAGCCGCTCCGCGCGGTGCTCGTCCTCGAGCGGCGGAAGCGCCAACAAGGCATCACGGTCGACGCGCTGCGTGGCGCCGACGCCATCATGGCCCTGTTCGCGAATGCATTCGTCGAGGTGCCGAGCGTGCGTGTCTGGCGACAGATGCTCGCGTCATGCCGTGCTCTCGCTGCTCGCCGCATCGTCTTCCGCGCGTGCATCCCCGATGGTCTAGCGGCGCTCGAGTACGTGCTCGCGGCGACGCGCGAGCGTACGCATCCGCGAGCCTCAGAAGCGTACGATCCAGTCGAAGCTCTCCTCGGTGTCCGTTCTTCCGACCCAGGCATGACCGAGGCCGCGCTGGCGTAATCCGAGGACGAGGGGCTCCTCGGCCGCGCCGGCATCGAGCGCCATCTCGAGCAGGGCGCGCCGGTAGCATCCCGCGCCGAATGGCACGATGCGGTCGTATGCTGCGATGGTGGCACGCAGCCTCGCGCGGCTCAGCGGCTCACGGCGCGGCGCGCCTCGCGAGAGCGCTCGCATGGTGACGGCAAGCGCGGCGGGGCCCGACCGGCGGCGCGCTCGCTCCACACGCGGCAGCATCGCGAGGACGCGCGCCTTCTCGACCGCGACGTCGAAGATGCCCGCGGCTGGGAGCGATGCACGCGTGCCGTGGCGACCGACGACGAAGCTCGCGACGCGACCGTCGTAGCCGAGGCCCGCTGACGCGAGCTCGGTCGCGAGCTCGACGTCGTCGGCGTAGACATGGAAGAAACGACGGGTCGACGGCGGGCCTTGCCAGGCGAAGCGGTCGCCCGGCTCGCGATGGCCGAGACCCAGGATGCGGAGCGCCGCACGCGGCGTCTCGAGAAGGAAGCGCGCAGGCCCTCGCCCCGAGCGCACCGCCATCACCACACACCCGCCCGGCTTCACGAGCTCGCGCGCGCGCGTCAGCGCGGCGATGCGGTTCGTGCGCCCGGGAATGCCGCACAGGACATCCGACGCGACCAGCACCAGATCGAACGAATGCCGCGCGCCGTCGAACCGGGCGAGGGAGGCGAGCTCGAAGGCGACGCTCCCCGTGCGTCCGTCGCCTCCATCGATCTCGGCGCGGCCGCCGGAGGCGCGTCGCGCGCTCGCGATGGCGGCTGCCGCAATGTCGATGCCGAGCACGTGGAAGCCGCGTTGCGCAAGCGCGAAGGACTCGCGACCTGTACCGCACCCCACCACGAGCACGCGCGCGCCCTTGTCGAGCAGCTCCGTCGCGACGACCTCTTCCGCTGAAGCCAAGCCCTCGCTGGTGAGACGCTCGTAGTCGGCCACGACCTGGGAGCCATCGTAGAAGTCTGCTTCGCTCTTCTCGACCTCGGTGAGCGAGGGCTGGCTCGCCAGCTGCTCGATGGTACGCGCGATCGGCTGGGTCATCGCGCGAAGTCGCTCGACGATGCGCCAGCGGCGCGTCCCCGCGTTCGCGAGGATGGTCCGCCATGGCGCCTTGTCGAGCGCCCACGGCCTCCGCTCGCGTGCTTGCCAGACGACGCGCACGAAGCCGAGAGGCGCGCGGCGGTCATCGGCGCCCGTCACGACCGCGACGCCGAACGCGTCGACCACGCGGAGCAGGCCGCGCTCCGAGGGCAGCGCGCTCTGGGTGATTCGCACTGCGTCGCCCGCGGCGAGCCGTCCCGCGGCGCACGGCTCGTCAATCCACGCCCATACCTCGCCAGTCGCGGCGAAGGCGTGTGCGAGTTCTCGCGGGGAAAGCGGGCCGCTCGCGCCGTCGAGGGAGAGGGGCACGCTAGGCCTTCCTGGCGAATCTCTGCGAGTTGTCGCGCCCGGGCCCCGTTTTGCCGACGATGTCGCGCACGTTGCCGAGTCGCCGCAGAACCGGCGTGACGTACGCAGCGCGGGCGCATCCCTCGATGTTCTGGCCATCGACTCCTGCCGAGCCTGGCGTGTCGTCCTCGCCTTTCGTCGCGCTCAGTGAAGGCCCGCGGAACCGCTTTGCCATGGCATTATTCGACCACATGGAGTCGCCGGAAGCGATGTCATTGTCGTCGGTCACCGTTGCGAGCTGGGATGCGCTCGCGGTGGTCAGTGGCGTGGCCGTCGAGGCGGGGCGTTCGCCCCTTCGCGTCATCGGGGACGTGCGCCTCGATGCGCAGGCCGCGCTGGCTCATGAGCTCGACGCAGGCGAGGAGCGCGACCTCGCGCTCGTTGCGCGCGCGTACGCGCGCTGGAAGAGCGCGTTCGCAGAGCACCTCGTAGGCGACTTCGCGATCGTCGTGGTCGATCCTGCCGAGCGCCTAGTCGTCGCTGCGCGTGACGCATTCGGTGTTCGGCGTCTCGCCTATCGCCGCGTGCCGAACGGCATGGCGTTCGCTGCAGACGTCGGCATGCTCGCGGCGCTCGGCTCCGCGCGCGCGGACATCGACGAATCGGCGATTGCCGGCTACCTCGCGGGCGATGAGCTTTCGCATGAAAAGACGCTTTTTCGCAGTGTATTCCGGGTCCCGCCGGGCCACACGCTGATCGCGCGCCAGCGCTCGCTCTCGCTCCGTCGCCACTTCAACCCCTCGTTCGAGGAGCGTCGCGGCTCGCGAGACGAGACGGTGGCCATGGTCCGCGCGAGCTTTTGCGAGGCGGTCGCGGATCGCGTGCGAGGCGATCGTCCGCTCCTCGTTCACGTCAGCGGCGGCATCGACTCGTCGTCCATCGCGTGCGTCGCAGACTCCCTCGGCGCAACGCCGCCGTTGCACTTCGTATCGGCTCGCTATCCCGACGCCGACGAACACCGCTTCGTTGCCGCCGTCGATACGCACCTGAGGCGAAGCGTCCACGTCGTCGACACGTCGCCTTCAGGGACGCTCGATGATGCTGTCGACCCCGGTCATCCCGCGCGCTACCCGTTCTCGGCGCAGACCGCCGGCATCGAGGCGCTCGCCATACGAACCGGGGCGACGGCCGTGCTGTCGGGGATTGGCGCCGACGAGCTCTTCTTCGAGCGTGGCGTCTATCGAGATCTCGCATCGCACCTGCGCTGGTGGCGGCTGTGGCGGGAGACGCGCGACACGCGCGCGTACTCGAGCGGGTCGAGGGACCTCTACCTCCGCGATGCGCTGCGCCGCGCCGTCGTGCAAAGCTCCCTCTACCGAATGCTCGCTCCGCGAGGGCTCGCGCGCGTCATCGCGATCGCGCGCTCGACGAGGCGCAACCGGCGGCCCGACTGGCTTCGACCGTGGCGCCGCGGCTCTTCGCCGAACCGTTCGAACGGCGACGGCGCAATGCCGGTGGCGTTCGCCTCGGAGACGCAGCGCTTCACGTGGGAGTGGATGACGAGCCCGCGCCTGAACGCGACGCTCGAGGCCGAAGACCGAACTGCCGCCGCCGCGGGCCTCCAGGTGCGCTACCCCTTCCTCGACAGCCGCCTCGTCCGCGTCATCCTCGCGACGCCGTACGACCACCGACTGCCCGGCGCGCGCATGAAGGCCCTCCTCCGCGACGCCATGGGTGACCTGCTTCCCGACATGGTGCGCGAACGGAGGGCGGTGACCATCTTCGACAGCGCCATCGCGACGGCCATCGCCGCGAAGGTTCCCGCGCTGCGTCAGCCGCTCGAGACCGGCCCATGGGAGAGCGATGCCTGGGTCGACCGTGGGGCGGCGCGTGCTCTCCTGCGCCGCGTCGAGGCGGATCCGGCCGACGCCGACCAGGCCATCGCACTCTGGGAGGTGGCGACGCTCGAGCTGTGGCTGCGCGCGCTCGGTTGAGTGGAGGAGCGAGGGCTTAACTTCCGCCCGAACCGGCCGTTCCGTCTCTCATGCGAACGCTCTCCTGTGCGGTCCTTCTCGCGTTGTCCGCCACGGCTTGCTCGTCGGAGATCTCGCCGGTCGTCGGCTCCGCTTCGCCCACCGCGCAGCCCCCGAAGCCGGTGGTCATCCCCGCGCCGCCGCAGCCTCCGTCGTCACTGTCGCGCTCCCGGGTGACCCTGCAGCCGAACGCGCGAGCCGGTGCCGTGCCGGTCCGGCTCACAGTGCCGACGCACACAGAGGGCGCCGTCGTCTCCTCGAACCTCTACGGCAGCGCGGAGGACGACGTCGCGACGGCCGTCGCACGCGACGCCTCGTCGAACATCGTGACCGCTGGCAGGCTCGGCGGCAGCGGCGACATCGGCTGCGGGCAGCACACGAGCGCGACCGGCGCCGGGTACGTGGCCCAGACCAATGCGGCCGGCGCATGCACTTGGGCTGTCTACTTCAACGACGACGGCTTCGTGAGCCCCTCCGCCGTGACGGTCGCCGCAGACGGTTCGGTGTACGTCGCTGGAAGCTTCGACGCGACGGCGGTCTTCGGCGCCGCTCAGTACGTCAGCGCCGGTGGGCTCGACGGCTTCCTCGTCAAGATCGCGGCGGGCGGCACGGTCGCTTGGGCGCGCACCTTCGGGGGCGCCGATGACGAATACCCGTACGCAGTCGCAGTCTCCGGCAACTCGGTGGCGGTCGGCGGCGCCTTCTACGGAACGATGGCGCCCGGCGGCAACGGCACCACGACCTTGACGAGCAACGGCGACGCGGATGCGTTCCTCGCGACGTTTGCTGCGTCCGATGGCGGCCTCGTCACGTCACGCGCGTTCGGCGGTCCCGGCTGGGACGCGGTGAATGCGCTGACCTTCAACGAAGGCGCGCAGGTCATCGCCGTCGGCACACATGCCGGCGGCCTCGATCTCGGCCTGGGGACCATCGCGACCGCCGGAGGTCAGGACGGGTTCGTTGCCGTCTACAACGGGTCGCTCGGAGCGGTCGCCGCGCGAAGCTTTGGGGGCACCGGCGACGACGCGGCGCACGGCGTCGTGGTCGATGCCACCTCGCGCATCATCGTCGCGGGCTACTTCGTGACTGCGGCCGACGTCGGTGCGGTCTCGCCGCTGGCCGGTACCGGTTCGTACACGGCATTCTGGGCTCGTTACGGTGGCTCCCTTGCGTTCGATACCGCGGCCACGCTCGCCTCGGACGGCGGAATCATCGCCGAGACGCTCGCCCTCCAGCCGACGGGGGACATCGTGATCGGCGGACAGTTCACGGGCACGACGACGCCCGGCGCGTTCCAGATGAGCGCTGGCGCAGCACGCGCAGGCTTCGCGGCCTCGTTCTCGCCGAGCGGCTCACCGCTCTGGGCCACGTCCGTCCACGGAAGCGGGGACACCGAGATCCTCGGCATGGTCGGGAGCGCCTCAGGTACCGTCGCAGTCGGTTCGAGCTGGGGCTCGCTCGACTCCTGCACCACCCCGAATGCCGGTGGCTCGGACGTCGCCGTCATGACGCTCGGCAACTGATCTGCGAGCGCATCGGCCCTTTCTCCCGCTAGGCTGCTCGTGGTGCCGTCTGTTTCTCGTGTCGTGGTCCTCGGCTGCGGATATGCCGGTGCGGCGCTGGCACGGCTCGCACGAGCGCGCGGCCTCGACGTGGTGGTTCACGCGCGCAGCGACGCGCGCGCGACGTCGCTCCGGGAGCAGGGCTTCGAGGTCCTGCAGCGGCCCGAGCTCGACGCCACCATCGCGGAGCACGTCGACGAACGCACCCATGTCGTCATCGCCTTCCCACCCGACGGCGCGACCGATGCGCGCATCGCCCCGAGCCTGGCCCGCGCGGCTGCGATCACGTACGTGTCGAGCACCGGCGTCTACGGCGACTATCGCGGCGTGGTGAACGACGCCACCCCGCTGCCGACTGCAGCCGAAGTCGCGCCGAGCGGCCGCGGTAGTCGCATCGTCGCCGCCGAGGACGCTTACCGTCGCGAGGGTGGCACCGTGCTTCGCTGCCCCGCGCTCTACGGCCCCGACCGCGGCCTTCACGTTCGCGTCCTCCGCGGCGAGCACCGCATTCCCGGGGACGGTACTCGCCATTTGTCGCGCATTCATGTCGACGATCTCGCGCAGCTGATCCTCGCGCTCGTTCCCCCGGTGACTGCGCTCGCTGCTGCCGCGACGTTCGTGGTCGGCGATCGGGAGCCGGCGCGGCACATCGACGTCGTGCGGTTCGTCTGCGAGGCCTACGGCGTGGCGCTTCCACCGTTCGTGGCCCTCGAGACCGTGCACGAGTCGCTGCGTGCAGATCGACGCGTCGACGCGTCGCGAGCGCTCGCGGCGTCCCGGATCTCGCTGCGCTACCCGAGCTACCGCGAAGGGTTGGCGCCCGCGGCGACAGGCCTACCGCCGATCACGAAGCGGTGACACCCCACACGAAGCTCACCACCGCAATCGGTCTGCGCGCCGCCCAGGAAGAACACCGGCGCACGGCTCACGGGCACCCGTCGAAGCGCATCGAGCTGAAGAAGCGATCGGCGATGGGCTTCAAGTCGCCGACGTTGGAGAGCGCGGCGGCAGCGGTCACGACGTAGACGCGATCCTTGTGCACCGTCGTCATGCTGAAGGCGCGCCACGGGAGCCGCTCCCCGTTGAAGGTCGCGACGCTGTCGATCTGCCACGCGTGCCCCGGCAGACCGGCGACGCGCGCGGGAGTCGACTTCGGCGGCTTTAGCTCGGACGCCTGGAACCCGTCGGTCCGGCTCGCGCTCCGCAGGACCTGCGAGAACTGCGTAGTGAACGTCGTCATCAGCTCGTCGCGCACGGCGTTGGCGTCGCTGCCCTCGGCGGCCTGCGTGCTCACGGTGAACGCCGGGTCGTAGGAGACGGTGCCCGAGCGCAGCTGCTTCGCGCCGCGGAAGGCGAGGCCGCCGCCGACCGCCGCCGCCTTCGACGAGCCAGGCGGCGCCTCGACGGTGAGGCACTCGAGGCTCGCGCGGTTCGAAGATGCCGACGCGGACGCCGACGCCTGCGGCGACGCATCGCCCGGCGCGGGCTCGGATCGCCGCGAGCATCCGGGCGCGAGGGCGCCGATGAACGCGGCAGCGAGGATGGTCTTCGTCTTCACGTCGGTGACGCGTAGGCCTTCTTCCACGTCGTCTTGTAGTCCGCGACCTCGCGGTCCCACTTTGCGTCGTCCCAGCCGAGCTCGGGCTGCGCGATCCGCTTGATCTCGGCGAGCTGATCGAGACCGGCGTTCGGCAGCAGGAGCCCGAGACGAACGCGACGGAGCAGGAGATCGGCGAGCGTCACGACCGCCTCGGAGCGCGCGGCGATACGAAGCTCGCTCCACAGCGCGATCGATCCGGGTATGGCGTGCGCGAGCTCCTTCTCGGCGACGAGGTCGGTGACCTCGGCCCCGAAGCGTCCGATGAGGCGGACGCGCGCTGCCTCGTCGATCGACGAAGGCCACGTGATCTCGTCGGGACCGGCGTCGAAGATGCGCGTGCGTGGCCCGAGCTCGCCGAGCTCCTCTTCGACGGCGGCGAGCGCATCGCGCGCCATGACCACGAACGTGGTGAGCTTGCCGCCGCTGATGGTGAGGAGGCCGTCCTCCTTCCAGATTGCGTGCTCGCGCGACTCCTTCGACGGGTCCGCCTTGCCGGTGTCGATGACGGGACGAACGCCGGACCACGTGGAGATGACGTCCTTCTCGGTGATCTTGAAGGACGGAAACGCCTTCGTGGCGGCCTCGAGAAGGTACTCGGTCTCGGCCTGGCTGATCGAAGGCTCCTCGTGGAGGTCGCCGTGATCGACGTCGGTGGTGCCGAGGATGGTGACACCCTCCCACGGGATGGCGAACACCGCGCGCTGATCGCGCGGATGGAGGAGGCTCACCGCCTCCGGCAACGGCAGCCGATCGGCCTTGAACGTGAGGTGGCTGCCGCGGATCTTGCGGAGGCGCTTCTCCTTGCCAAGCTCGCCGCGAAGCTCGTCGGCCCAGGCGCCGGTGGCGCTGATCACCACCTTGGCCTCGACCTCCACGGTGCGCGACCCGCCGTCGGGGCACATGTCCTTCAGCACGACGCCGCGCACCTTGCCGTCGGCGGTGCGGAGCAGCTTGTCGGCGCGCACGTAGTTGATGGCGGTGCCGCCGTGACGCACCGCCTCGCGGAGGACGCGGATGACGAGACGCGCGTCGTCGGTCTGCGCGTCGAAGTAGCGATAGCCGCCCTGCACCTTCGAGCCGATGAGCGGCGGGATGCGCTTGATGATCTCGTCCTTCGACTGCGCCTCATGCGCCCACTTCCACGCGAGCGCGTCGTACATGGCGAGGCCGACGCCGTACATCCACTTCGGCATCTGGTCGCCGGGGAAGGCGGCGAGCGAGAAGCCGAGGGGATCGACGAGGCCCTTGCCCTCGGCCATCAACGTCTCGCGCTCCTTCACCGATTTCCGCGTGACGAGGAACTGCCCCTGCCGCAGGTAGCGGAGGCCGCCGTGCACCAGCTTCGTGGAGCGGCTCGACGTCCCGGACGAAAAATCCTGCGCCTCGACGAGCAGCGCCTTCTTCCCGTGACGCGCCGCCTCACCGAGGATGCCAGCCCCGGTGATTCCGCCGCCGATGACGATGAGATCCCACTTCTCTTGCGAGGCCCCGGGCCCGCGCAGTCGACTCCACACTTCGTCCCGATAACCGCGCGTCCACATGAGATCACCAGGTTAGCAGGGGGTGCGGGGCCTTGTGCGCTTTGGTAGAGTGCTCTCGCGCGAAAGGCGCGGAGGTCGTCATGTCGGTCATGGATAATGTCGTGCAGAACGGCCCTCTCGATCCGCAGAACCCGGCGCAGAAATCGAATCCGCGCCTCTCGCGCGAGTCGCTGACCGGCACGGGGCCCTTCGCAGAGCTGAGCGGTTTGCTCGCGAAGATGAAGGCTGCACAGCGAAAGAGCGGTGCGCCCGACTACGACACGCGCATCGATCATCTCGACAAGCTCGAGCGGTCGGTCATCGCGAGGAAGCACGACATCGCGAAGGCCATCGGCATGGACTTCGGCGTGCGCTCGAAGCACGAGAGCCTCATCGCCGAGGTGATGATCGTGGTGAACGCGATCAAGCACGCCCGTGCCCATCTCCACGAGTGGATGGAGACGGAGCCCCGCGAGGTGTCGTGGATGTTCCTCCCCGGGCGGGCCGAGGTGATCATGCAGCCCCTCGGCGTCATCGGCATCATCTCGCCGTGGAACTACCCGGTGCAGCTCGCGCTCGGGCCGCTGGTCTGCGCGCTCGCGGCCGGCAACCGCGCCATCCTCAAGCCGTCCGAGCTGGTGCCAGACACCGCCGAGCTTCTCAAGACCATGCTCGCCGAGACGTTCGCCCCCGACCACGTGTCGGTCGTGACTGGCGGCATCGACGTCTCGGAGGCGGTCTCGCTGCTCCCGCTCGACCACCTCGTCTTCACGGGCTCGTCGCGCGTCGGCAAGATCATCATGAAGGCCGCAGCGGAGAACCTCACGCCGGTGACCCTGGAGCTGGGCGGAAAATCGCCCGCCATCGTGGGCGAGAGCTTCTCCATCGCGCAGGCCGCGTCGAAGATCATGGTCGGCAAGTGCTTCAACGCCGGGCAGACGTGCATCGCCCCCGACTACGTGATGGTGCCGAAGGGGCGCGCCGATGCGTTCGTCGAGGAATGCAAGTCGGCGTTCGCTTCGATGTACCCGCGCATCCAGACCAACCCCGACTACACGGCGATCATCAACGACAAGCAGTACGAGCGGCTCCAGTACTGCCTCAAGGACGCGCGCGATCGCGGCGCGAAGATCATCGAGCTCAACCCCGCGAAGGAGGAGCTCGACCCCAATGCGCGCAAGATGGCGCCCCATCTCGTGCTGCATGCAAAGGACGACTGCGTGCTCATGCAGGAGGAGATCTTCGGACCGATCCTCCCCATCCGCACCTACGAGACGCTCGACGAGGCGATCGCCTACGTGAACGATCACCCGCGTCCACTCGCTCTCTATTTTTTCGATCACGACCAGAAGCGGATCGACAAGGTCCTGCGCGAGACGGTGTCGGGTGGCGTGAGCATCAACGAGACCATGCTCCACGTCGCGCAAGACGATTTGCCGTTCGGCGGTGTCGGTCCGAGCGGCACGGGGCACTACCATGCGCGCGAGGGCTTCGACGCGTTCACCAAGAAGAAGCCCGTCTTCTACCAGAGCCGTATCAATGGCTCGGCGCTGCTCAAGCCGCCCTATGGCAAGAACATCGATTTTGCTCTGAAGATGCTGCTCGGCAAGTAAAGTTCAAAGCCCAAGCCTTCATTTTACGCGGCGGAGGGCCGTTGAGAGGAGGGTCCGCTCCCCATGAACCCCGCCATCGCGCTCTCCCTCGTCGCCGCGGTCGTCGGTGCGCTCGTCGCGCTGCTGAGCCTGCGCTTCGGCTCGGCGCCGGGATGGCGGCAGTACCGCAGCTTCTCGCTCGTGGCGGCAACGGCAGCGCTCTATTGCGGTTGCGACGCCGTCGCCAGGATGGGGATCTCCCACCGCGCGATTGTCGCGATCACTCATGCGCAGAACGCCGCCGCCGGGCTCCATTGCGTGGCGTGGCTCGTCTACGTGCAGGGTCGTCTCGGCACCCCTGCTCGCGCGTCGCACCGCATCGTCCGCGATGTGCTCCTCGTGCTTGCCGTGCTCTGGCTGCTGCCCATACGCGGGCTCCTGCTCACCGACGAGGTCACCGCCTTCCCCGTGACCTGGCTGGGGCTGCGTTACGAGGTCGCGCAGTCGACGACGGTAGGCTCTCTCTCGTTCCTCGTATTCCTCGGCGCGCTGGTCATTCCGATGGTTCGCTACGCGCGAGGAGCTCGACGAGGCCGTCTTGATGCGCTGCTCCACCTCTTGGCCATGGGCGCGATCCTGCTCGCCGCCGTGAACGACGCGCTCGTGGCGAGCAGCATCCTAAAGACGCCGTTCCTCCTCTCGCTCAGTTTTCTGGGAGCGGTCGGGGCGATGGGGATGGTGTTCACCAACGACTTCGTGGCCAGCGCACGCGAGCTCGAGCGCCTGTCCGTCGAGCTCGACTCGCAGGTCACCACGCGAACCGGGGAGCTCTTGGCGGCCGAGTCCGCGCTGATTCGCGCAGAGAAGCTCGCGGCGGTCGGACAGCTCGCCGCCGGTGTAGCCCACGAGATCAACAACCCAGCCGGAGCCCTGGCCGCAAATCTCGCCTACCTGCGCGAAGAGATCGTCCGCGGCAAGCTGCCCAGCGACGCGCGCGAGTGCCTCGAGGAATCCGAGGAGGCGGTGGCACGCATCGCCAAGATCGTCGCGCAGCTCCTGGACTCTGGCCTGGAGGCGGCGGACCGAGCTCATTCCGACCGCAGCGTGCGTCTCCTCCCCATCGTGCAGACCGCGCTCGCTCTCGCCAATGCCCGGGTCGGCTCGCACGTCACGACGTCGGTCGACGTCCCCGCGACTCTCTCGGTGCGCGCTGACGAATCGTCGCTCGTGCAGGTGCTGGTTCACCTGATCGTCAACGCCGCGCACGCGATTCCGAAGGGGCGCGACGGTCACGTCGCGCTGACGGCCGTGAAGGATGGCGATCGCGTCCGCCTCGCGATCAAGGACAACGGCAGCGGCATGTCGCCCGAGACCGAGCGCCGGATGTTCGAGCCTTTCTTCACCACCAAAACGCAGGGTGAGGGCACCGGCCTCGGCCTGTCGGTCTCGCTGGGAATCGTGCGGTCCATGGATGGCGAGCTGAAGGTGCTCACGAGCGCCGCGGGCACCGCCGTCGAGGTCGTTCTACGCGCTGGAGAGCTGCTTCCGGCCGAGCGCGCCGGCGCCCCCAGGAGCGGGCCGTCCGCTGTCGTCAAGAGCGTGCTCGTGGTGGACGACGACGTCGCGGTCGCGCGCGCGGTCCGGCGCCTCCTCGGCGCCACGATGAAGGTCGAGATCGCGGGCACCGTAGGCACCGCGCTCTCGACCCTCTTCGAGGAGCCCTACGATGTGATCCTCTCCGACCTCCAGATGCCGGGCGGAGGCGGGCGCCGCCTCTTCGAAGAGCTGCTGGCTGTGTCTCCGGAGACTGCGCGTCGCGTCGTATTCTTCAGCGGAGGCTCGCCGTCTGCGGCCGACGCCGAGCTCATCGCGAAGCACGGGATCTCGTTCCTGACGAAGCCCCTCGTCGTGGAGGACTTCTTCGCGGCGGCTCGTCGCGTCGTGGAGCAGGCCGGGTCTCCCGCCGGCGCGCGGACCGCCGACTAGCTGACCGCCGGCCCGGGAATCGCGGTCATTCGCGAGAAAGCGTCGCCTGGCGGGGCGAATGTCGCCGCGCATCGGCGTACACAGGCACATCCGCTTTCTTGGAGATCGCAGTGATGACTCAGCCTGGTTACCCCGCGTATGGCAGCCCCTACGGTCCCGGCCCCGGGGGCCCGCACGATCGTCATAGCGTCCCGCCGTTCTCGATGAGCGGGTCGATCCCGCCGAACCCGCACCGGCCGCAGCGCTCGCCGCTGCCGTTCATCCTTGGAGGCGCGGGCGCCTTCGTGTTCCTGCTCGCCGCCGGTGGGACCATCGCCTTCGTCACGCTGCGCTCGAAGAGCGTCGCGCTGCCGGTCGACGCCAAGATGCTGCCGTCGCAGACGTCCGGCGTCTCCACGCAGCTCATCGAAGCGACGCGCGAGACCGACAAGAACGTGAAGCGCGCGTACGTCGCGGCGGAGCTCGGCGCCGAGGTATGTCGGCCCGGCCAGGTGAATCCGGCGCGCCGCATCGAAGGCATCGGCGGCGGCAGCACGCGGGCCGCGAAGGACCTCTTCTTCAAGAAGACCGCCATCGACGAGATGCGCTCGCTCCTCGAGTGTGGCGCGATCCTCGAAGGCTCGCTCGAGAGCCCCTACCAGGCGGTCATCAGCGTCGACAACAACGACAAGAAGGGCCTCCAGCACATCGCGGTCGGGCACTTCTCGATCGCGGATCTGCCCAGAAAAGGCGGCTTCACGCCGTTCTCGTATCGCGGCATCGACGGCTTCTGTCGGACGCAGGGCGACGACCGCGGCGGCCTGTTCGGCGCGGTCCCCGCGTCGCCACCAGGCACGTGCGACGAGACGAGCTTCGGTGGCTTCGCGCAGGGGTCGACGTGGTTCCTCGGCAATCGCGCGGCGCTCGAGACGATGGCGGTATCGGTGAAGAACCCGAAGGAGGATCTCAATGTCCGCCTCGCAGCGCTCAAGGACGCGGCCTCCGCGACGCAGGGACTGCCGGTGGTTCGCATCCAGGCGCAGCCGAAGAGCTCGCGCGAGTTCTTCATCGCGCCGTGCCTCTTCGGCGCGTCGCACAGCGCCGTGCCGTTCGCGCAGTTCATGGAAGGGTGCTTCCCGGCGTCCGGCCAGGAGCGCGCACTCGAGTCGATCGACGCGAAGCTGAAGGCGGCGGCCTACGAGACCGACGGCGATCTCGCGAAGGCCAAGGCGTTTCAGGGCAACATCGTCTTCGTCGCCCGTGACGACGATTCGGCGGTCCAGGTGGAGCGCGAGGTGAAGGACGTCGTCGCCGACTGGCGTATCCACGTCGAGGAGAACGACGACAAGCTCATCGTGCAGTCGAACGAATTTGCGGTCACGGCCGGGCAGAAGAAATTCGCCGCCGTCGCCGACGACTACTTCAAGGCGCTGAAGGGCGCGAAGGTCACGCGCAAGGGACGCACCGTTCGCGTCGCGCTCCGCGAGGCGCTGTCGAAGGCGGACCTCGTCGCGCTTGCCGAGGCCGAGACCAGCACGGTCGAGAAGAGGCGCGCGACCGCGGACATCCTCGACGCGATCCAGGCGAAGCGGCCCGTCCCGCAGCCGGCGCTCGCCAAGCTCGTGGGCGGACCGTGGGCGACGTTCCTCACCGGACCCGCGCCGCTCGAGGCGCCTCCGAGCGTTCGCGCACCGATGACCACCGACGAGTGTCGCAAGCTGCAGTCACGCGTCGCGGGCTTCTCCACGTCGAGCTTCTTCTCGACGGACGCACGCCTCATGTTCTTCTCGCACAAGTTCGCGAACTGCGCGACACATCCGCCCGACGTCGACAGCGCGCAGAGGGCTTGCCTCGCCGCGTTCAAAACCGCGGACGAGTATGCGCGCTGCGCGAGCGCCGACGTCGGCGCGATCATCCCACTGGGCCAGCCGCCGGAAGCGATCTTCGGCGAACGCCATCGGTAAACACGAGAGCGAGATCAGAGAGCGCACTTCGCTTTCGCGTCGGTGTTGGAGCGGAGGGCCTCGACGATGCACTGCTTCTTGGCGCAGACGCTGCGCGGGAGCTCGCCGCCCATGGTGCGCACGAGCTTCCTGAGAGCGGGGAGATCGGTTCTCGCGAACGAGCAGACCATGTCGGTGCGCGCGTGCTCGGAGAACACGTACGGCTTGCCGGCGACGCCGCCCTCGTAGAACTGGTCGAGCGGCAGATCGGCGCCGTTGGGCATCTCGGTGGCGACCCACGAGCCGAACATCACGACGTTCGCATCACCGTGCACCTTGCCGGGACGCGTGAGACCGACGTCGGTCGCGTAGTCGACGTCGATGTACTTGCCGTCGAGCGTGTCGTAGTCCGCGATGACGGTGACCTTCGCCGCCGTCGGATCCGGGTAGGACTGGTTCGCGCCGTAGACCTTGCGCATGCTCACGCCGAGGACGTGCGCGAGCTCGGTGACGTTCTCGCCGAGCATGCGGTTGCAACCGGAGGAGACGCTGCCGCGGCGGAGGTACCAGACGCTCATGTCGCCCGGCGCCTTCCCGAGGTGGGAGCCGTTGTCCTGCGAGGTGATCGGTCCGTGGAACGCGATGCCGTTGTTGTAGCCGAGGAACGGAAAGCCGCCCCACGGGACGAAGTGGCTGCCGGCGGAGACCGTGAACGCAAGGCCGTCCGGTCGATACGGCTTCGCCTCGTAGAAGGAATACGTGCCCGGTCGCGAGTTCGTCTTCGGCGGCGCAGCGGTCGCGATGGGATAGACGATGTCGACGCGCGTGCGGCCGTTCTCGAGCTTCGTCTTCACGTGAGGCAGCGAGGGGAGCACCTCCGCGTTCGGCGGCAGGTAGCCGATGACGTGCGCAGTGTTGCCCGCGAGCGAGACGGTGATCTTCGCGTCCTTCAGCGCGGGCATCGGCCCGGCGTACATCCAGTGCTCGTCGGCCTTCGCGGAGAGAGCGTCCTCGCTGGACGCGCCGTCGTCGTCCGCGCTCGCGCCGGGGTCCGCAGCGCACCCTGCCGCGAAGATAGTAGAGGAGGCGAGGACCAGGGCGAGGGCGAGGCGGGACATCGTGGGAATCTCCGTGATAGGCCGGGCGAACAGCTCTTTGCTCGCTTCATGCCAGTGCTCCAGGAGGGGCTGGGTGGCTCAAATAGTATGTAAATGTAGGCAATGAACCTTCACATGTGGATCACGAAAGGTCCGTTCCGGCTGGATCGGGCCGGTATCCCCGGTGACCAGGTTTGGCGCTAGGTTCTCCTGGCATGACCGTGAAGGTTCACCAGGGCACGCTCGCCATCGCGACCCGCGGCCGGGGGCTCACCGATGTTTCACGCCAGGTGCAGGAGATCGTCGAGGCCTCCGGCATTTCGACCGGGCTCTGCACGGTGTTCATCCAGCACACGAGCGCGTCGCTCGTCATCCAGGAGAACGCGGCGCCGTCGGTGCGTCGCGACATGGAGTCGTGGATCGAGCGCATCGCGCCCGAGGATCCCGAGGCCTACGAGCACGATGACGAGGGCCCCGACGACATGCCGGGCCATCTCCGCGCGACGATCACGAAGACGAGCGAGGTCGTGCCCGTCAAGTCCGGCCGGCTCGCGCTCGGCACGTGGCAAGCGATCTACCTCTGGGAGCACAGACAAAAGCCCCACACGCGAACGCTGATCGTCCACGTGCAGGGCATCTAAACGTCCTTCTGAATCACCCCGACGAGCTGCTCGGGCGGTCAGTCCCGCAACGGACGACCCTGCGCGTCCGGCACTTTGCCGGTCAGCATCATGATGCCGTCGATCAGCGGCCAGATCGCGCCGATGCCGCACGTGAGCCAGGTCACCGCGATCTGCGCGATCGCGAGGCCCGTGTGGCCCGTGTAGAAGCGGCCGGCGCCGAAGCTACCGAGGAAGATCTGGAGGAGGCCGGCGACCATCTTCGACTTGTCCGAGAACGGCATGCCCGTCATCGGATCGACGCCGAATGGCGCATGCGGCTGCATCATGCCCATGCCACCCATCGGCTGCCCGTAGCCACCGCCCATGCCGCCCATTCCTGGAGCGCCGGGCGGGGGAGGACCATAGCCACCAGGCGGGGGACCGTATCCGCCGGGCGGAGGGCCGCCGTAGCCACCGGGAGGGGGTGCGTTCGGGGGGTAGTTCATTCTCGACTCCTAGCGTGTTTCACGAGACGCGCACGACGAGCGCGACGAGCGCGCTGAGGAGCGTAAAGCTTTTGTGGACCGGCGCAAGCCGTCAGACAGGGACTTGCGTGCTGGCCGCCCCGAGCTGCGACCCGAGCTGCGACCCGAGCTGCGGTGCTTCGCGATAGCGACCCACGACCTTCCACATCCAGGCGACGGCGAGGCTCATGACGCCCATGTCGTCGAGCCAGCCGATGACGGGGAAAGCGTCCGGAATCAGGTCGACGGGGCTGATCACGTAGACAGCCGCGGCGAGCACGAAGAGCTTCCCGAGGATCGAAGCCTCACGATCGCGGAAGTAGCGAACGAGGGCACGAACGCGTCCGATCCTTGCGAGTGTCTTCATCTTTCCGCGAACGTAAGACGCCCGTTCGGGGGGCGCAACGACGCGCCTCGAATCAGTCGGTGACCGTGAAGCTCACGCGGCCGACGAGCTGGCCGTCCTGGGTCTCCACGTCCACGGACCAGCTTCCGGCGAGGCGCGTGGGGAGGTGGCGATCGGTGAGCTGCGAGCGAAGGCGAATGGTGCCCTTGTCCTTGCTGGGCGCGGAGTCGCTCTCGGCGGTCGCGCCTGCGCCCGCGCGCGCTGTGTCCTCGGTGGCGCGGTGCACCTCGTAGCCGTCGTGCCGCCATACGTGCACGAGCCGATCGCCCTTGCCGCCGGGAACGACGACGTCGGTGATCGCGACCAGCTTGTCGATGACCGATGCATCGAGGGTGCGCACCTCCATGCCGAGATGTCCGTCCGCGAGAACGATGGGACCGACCGCGCCGTGCGCGATGTACATGGGCACGGGCGGCAGCGCCGTGCGACCGGCGTAGGCGATTCCGGTGGCGACGCCGAGCGTCGCGGCGAACAGCGCGAGCCAGCGCTTGTCGCGCAGCATGTGCACGTCGACATGGATGGTCCAGAACGCGAGCACCGTGATGGCGGTCGCGACGAGCAGCGACGTCAGCGTTCGCGTATCGGGGAAGAGCGCCGGCACCACCAGCACGAGGCAACCGAACAGCGCCACGCCGTGGAACACCGAGGCGAGCGCGCGAAACTTGAAGACCACGCGATCGAACACGATGTCGAGCGTCGACAAGAGCGCGCAGGCGGTCAGGAGCACGACGAACCACGCGTTGGCGGAGTCGAACGTCGTCGACTTCCAGTAGAACGGCAGGAGGAAGAACAGCATCCCCTGGTAGAGGTTCTTCAGCGCGTAGGTCATCGCGAAGAAGCGCAGCTTCACCTTGGGCGCCGCATGCAGGTGAGCCTGCGCCTGTGCGCGACCCGAGCCGAAGAGGCGGAAGAAGAGCAGCACGAGGAGCCACGCCGCGGAGGCCGTTACCGCCAACCAGCGCGCGTGATCGAAGCCCTTCTGCGCGAACGTCACGACCGTGATGCCGAGGCCGAGCGCGTAGGCGGAGTGGAGCCACCACAGCTTGCGGCCGTGCGTCTTCATGAACGACCGCAGGCGCTCGCGCGGCGTCGGCGCGTACGGCACCGGCTCGACGACGCGGACGTTCTGCGGAGAGCCGGGGGCCACGGGGGGAGTGTAGTGCTGTCCGCGCGAGGTCAGAAACAGTTGACGTAAATTCCCGAAGACCAGCTCCGACCCACGATCGCGCGGACGATCGAGCAGCGATCGGTGGGCACCTCGAGCTTCGTGACGACGCCGTCGCCGGCGGTGGCGACGCGGGCGCCGTTCACCACGAACGTGACGTCGTCGCCGCTTGCGCGAGCCTCGAACGTCGCGGTGGTAGTGGTGATGGCGTCGCCCACGCCGAGCCAGGCGCCTCCGTCGTTGCGGAGCTCGAGCGTGCAGGCCTCGGGTCCACGCACGCACGTGTGAGCGTCGGCGATTCCCCTGCGAATGGCCTCGATCGAACGATCCTTCGCGAGCACGAAGGTGGTGGCGCGGAGCCATTCGCCGTGGCTGTCCGAGCCGCCGACCGAGGCGATGCGGCGATGCTGCGTCCTGACCATGTCGTCGGCGACGTGCGAGGCCTCGCGAAGCGAGCGCTCCTCGTCATCGAGGATGAACTGGTCCCGCAGACCCGCCACCATGCTGTTGAACGTCTCGATGGCGGTCGCATGCGTGGTGACCCACGCGATCTCGGGCGCGACGGTCGCGCCGTGGAACGCGCGCCAGGACATGTCGGCGCCGAGCTCACGGAACGCGGCCTTGGGGAGCGGCCGGTTCATCGGGTGATTGATGGTGATGACGCCGCCGCGCTCCGCCCACATCCTGAAGAAACGCTCGGGGTCGTTGCGCGCTTCCTCGGAGGTGAGCCCGTCGAGGACCTCGCGCGGCTCGGCGAACGACATGCCCACGTGGCCGTAGCGGAAGTCGGTGTACTCGAAGCCCGGGATCACGACGAGCTCGGGCTTCAGCCGAGCGATGCGCGCGCGGAGCTCTGCTTGGGTCTCGAGGACCCAGCCGCGCATCTCGTCGTCCATGTAGAAGCGCGCCGGCACGTGCGGCGTGAGGACGACGAAGTCGAGGCCCTCGGATTTCGCGAGCGCCAGGGTCTCGGGCAGCTCGCGCGACACGTGATGTGTCGAGTCGGGCGGCATCACGTGGCAATGCATGTCGCCGCCGAGCACGAGGCGATCGCCGACATGCATCCCGCGTGACGCGGTAGGCCGCGACACGCCGCTCATGGCGATGTCGAGGAGCTGGTTCTTGGTGCAACCCAGCGACGTCGTCGCGACGATCGCCACCAAAACGAAGGCCAACCTGCGGATCGTCATGCGTGCTCCTCGATACGGGCGGCGATCCGCCTGACGCCCTCGGCGAACGTCGCCTCCGGCGTGAGCAGGCTCGCCACGAGATGCGCGCCGCGGCTCATGTCGAAGAAGTACCCTGGCTGCACGTGAACGCCGTCGCGGTCGACGAGCTCGATCGCCCATTCCTCGTCGCTGCGCGTCTCGGGGACGCGGACCATCGCATACCAGCCTCCTTCGACGTCGAGGACGCTCGCCGACGGCGCCCGTCCGAGCGCCTCGCGGAGGACGCGCAGGTTCGTGCGCGTGCGCGCGCGGATGGCGCCCTCGGCGATGGTTCGCGTGCGCAGGATCACGGGGAGCGCATGCTGCACGGGCGTCGCGACGGAGAGGTACGTGTCGAGCACGAGCTCGAGCCGCGCCATCGCGCGCGCCGCGAGCGTCGGCTCGCCGGCCACGCCGATCCATCCGAGCTTCATCTGCGGCAGCGCCGCGAGCTTGGACAGGCCGGAGAGCGCGAAGACGAGACCGCGTCGTGCGCCGGCGACGCTCGCGATGCGTCCTTCGGGCACCGCGTCGCTCGCGCCTACCAGCGAATACGTGGCGAACACCTCGTCGCTCACGATCGGGAGGTCGAGGTCGAGCATCGCCTCGAGCTCCTCGATCCCGAGATACGACCCCGTCGGATTGTTGGGGCTGACCACCACGATGGCCTTCGTGCGCGGTCCGATCGCGGCACGCAGCGCGGCGATGTCGACGTGCCAGCGACTCGCGTAGACGAGCGGGTAGGGGACGAGCCGCACCGATTCGAACGCCGCGAGGAACCCGAGGAGCGGATAGCTCGGCGCGGGCACGAGCACCTCGTCGCCGGGATCGCACAGCACCTTGAAGAGGACGCCGTACGCCTCGCTCGTGCTCGCGGTTAGCGCGATGCACGTCGCGTCGATCGCCGTGCCCCGCGCTGTCCAGTCGCCGGCCACCGCCTCACGAGCCGTGGCGAGACCGAGCGGCTCCGGCGCGTAGACGAGCGCGCGCGGATCGTGGAGCGCGTCGAGGATCTCCTGCGCGGCGTACGGGATGCCCGCGGTGGTCGGGTTGGCGACGGTGAGATCGAGGAGCGGGGTGCCGCCGTCGCACGCGCGCGCTCGGGCGCGAAGGACCGCCGCGGCGAGCGCGTTCGGTTGGTCGTGCTGCGAGGTGCGTGCGGAGAAGGGCATGGCGACAGGACGGGGGCGCCAACACTTCTACCGCATCGTCTCGGTAAGCGCGTGGGGCGGGCCGCGGCGCGCGCTCGCATTCCAGGCATCGCGTCGCCGTGATAGGACGCAGCCATGAAGAAGCTCGCCGTTCTCGTCACGCCGGCCGTCCTCGCCGTGCTCGCGCTCGTCACCGCGTGCAACAAGCCGCCGGAGCCGATCCCCGCCGAGCCCGCCGCGACGGCGTCGACCGCGAGCGCGATGCCGGCGATGCCCGCACCCGGCGCGGAAGGCCTCCCGCCGGGGCATCCGGCGATGCCCGGCAACGGCGCGGCCATGGGCGCAGCCGGCGGCAGCGCCGCGGGCCCCGACGACATCGCCTACGACGCGCCCGCGAGCTGGGTGTCGGCGCCGAACCCGAGCCCGATGCGCAAGGCGACGTTCAAGATCCCGAAGGCCGGCGGCGAGACCGAGGACGCCGAGCTGGCGGTGTCGTCTGCTGCGGGCGGGGTCGACGCCAACATCAAGCGCTGGGAGCAGCAGTTTGGCGACGCGAAGGCGAAGACCGAGCTCCGCACCATCCACGGCCTCAAGGTCACGACCGTCGAGATCAAAGGCAAGGTCGCCTCGGGCGGCATCATGGGAATGCCCGGCTCCGCCGCGAAGGACAATCAGATGCTGCTCGGCGCGGTCGTCGATGCCGGTGACCGGCAGCACTTCTTCAAGATGGTCGGCGGCGAGAAGACCGTCACCGCGGCGAAGAAGGACTTCGAGAAGTTCGTTTCCTCGCTGCACGCGAAGTAATCCGCACCCCCGACCCCGGCGCTGCGTGCGCTGCGACCGTCGGGCGCATCTTCGCCAGGCCAATCATGTCGAGCGGCTTGTCGCAGTCGCGGCGCATCGTGCACGACCCACACTCGCGCCCGCGCCAGATCCGATCGAACCGCTCCTGAGCGGCGTCGAGCATCGCCTCGCTGTCGGTGAGGATCCCCATCTCGAAATTGCGCCGACCATCGCCCTTGGCGCCGAGCCCGGCCCCGGTGAGGTTGGCGCTGCCGAGATAGAGCAGCTTGCCGTCGACGGCGATCATCTTGAGGTGCACGCGCGGGCACTGTCGCATCTTGATGCCCGATGCGTTCTTGGCGAGCCGTATCAGCTCGCGCTTGAGCGGACCCGAGGGTGGTGATGCATGCAATATGCAAACATCCACGCCGCGTCGTGACAGCTCGCCGAGCGTCTCGAAGAACGAGACGTAGCGGCCGCTGGCGCGCGCCCGGCTGCCGATGGGCGCCTCGACCATCATGGTCTTCAGGTTCGCGGTCGAGATCCACACGCTGACCTGCGCCTGGGTGACGGCGCGCACGATCAGCTCCTCGTAGTGGGCCCCGTCCAGGAGCAGCTTCGCGCGGATGGTGCGGGCCGGCGCCGCTCCGCAACTACCCGGAATCGCGAGGGATCGTTGCATTATCCTACATGATACTACTTTCCGTTGCGCGGCACCGGAATCGCGCTGGAGACGCGCCCATGCCGCTTTCGACCTCTTCCTTCTCCTTGGCTTCCCTCGCTTCGCTCGCGGCGGCCTCGCTCGTCGCGCTCGTCGCGCTCGTCGGTGCCAGCGGCTGCGCCGCCGACACCACGGACCCGTCGAACGCCGACGAGACGCAGGACCCGGGCACCTCGCAGGACGACCTGACGTCGCGCGCCGCGCAGTTCGCGGGCGCCTACAGCTGGCGCGCCGGCGACTCCGGCGACTTCGAGCAGCTCACTCTGAAGGCGAACGGCAGCTACACCGCGAAGGTCGACGCCGGGCTCGTGAACCCCGCCGTCCGCTGCATCGCGTTCCCGTGCACGACTCCCCGAGTCGGGCACGTGGACGGTGCGGAAGTCCGGCAGCCAGCTGAAGCTGAAGGTCGACCCCACGGGTCCGAAGCCGTCGCGCAGCTACACCGTGACGATCAACAGCCTCTCGCGCACGCTCGGCGTCTCGCGCTTCGCGCACACGAGCTTGCTCTTCAGCGACAGCTCCACGTGCGCGAACGTCCGCTGCACGGCGACGACGCACTGCGAGATGAAGGGCATCAACGGCGGCGCCGTCCCCGTCTGCATCGCCAATCCGCCGGCGCCTCCGCCGCCTCCGCCCGCCGCCGCGTGCGCCCCGAGCGGGTGCAGCGGTCAGGTCTGCGCGGATGACTTGGTCATCACCACGTGCGACTGGCGACCCTCGTACGCCTGCTACCACACGGCGACGTGCGAGCGTCAGGCGGACGGCGCCTGCGGCTGGACCTCCTCGGCCGCGCTCACGACGTGCCTCGCGGACGCGGCCCCCTGAGCTAAAAGGCCAAGCCGCCCCTATCGCTTCCGCGAATCGTGCTTCGCACGACGTGAACCGAGGCGGATCACGCTAGGCTGTCCGCGTTGATCTACTCCTACGTCGTTCGCACTCTCTTCGAAGATGCCCGCGTCTACGACGCGTACGTCGCATGGCTGCGTGACACGCACACGGGCGATGTGTGCATGTCGGGCGCGCGTGACGCGGATCTCCTCGTCATGGACGTCGCCCCAGGCGAGCCGTTCGTCGTCGAGTCGCATTACCGCTTCGTCTCGCGCGAGGCGTTCGAGAAGTATGAGCGAGAGCACGCACCGCGCTTGCGGCAGCAGTGCCTCACGGAGCTCGCTCGGCTCGGCGTGGAGCCAGGGCGCGGCGTGACGATGCACCTCGCGATGGGCAAGGCCCTCGCGTGGCGCCGGCAATGACGACGGGCGCGGTCAGCGCGCGAGCGGCTTCGCTTCCGGAAGCGATGCGGGCGTGACTGCCGGGGCTTCCGGTAAGGCCGAAGCAGCGACGACGGGGATCGCGCCAGCCGCGCCAGCCGCGCTAGCCGCGCTCGTCGCCGTCGGTAGCTCGGCGCCGGTGATGGTCGTGGTGATGGTGGTCGTGGGCGGCGTCGTGGCGCGTGCGCTCAGCGCGTAGCCCAGGGAGCCGGCGCCCGCGACGATGGCCAGCACCGCGCCGACGATCATCGCGATGCTGCGGACCTCGTAGCGGGACGCGGGGGTCGCGGCCGTCGTCAGCGCAGGCGGCGTCGAGAGCAGCGGCTCGTCGAGCACCACCGGGACCGCAGTGAGCGGAGACATGACGGCTGCAAACGATGCGCCGTCTTCGTCGGCCAGCTCCTCCTTCGCGACGGTGGGCAGCTCGTCCTCGTCCTCGTCCTCGTCGTCGAAGTCGACGAGCGAAGGCAGCCGCGCGGCGAGCTCCACGCGAGCCTCGTCGGTGCCTTCGTGCACGGCGTTCATGAGCCGCTCCATGGCGGCCTCGGTGCTGCGCCGCGCGTTCTGATGGAGGAGCGACGAGAGCGACTCCGTCGTCGGGCGCTGCGCCCGCGCGAGCGCTGCGTCGTCGAGCTTGTCGAGCACGCTTGGCAGGTTCCCGAGGCCGCGCTGCTCGAGCTGGCGCCTCACGCGCTCGGCTGCCGCTCGCTTGTCGCGGCGGGCACCGATGCGCGTGAACTGATCGGGCGGCCACGTCGCGAACGACGCGATGCGCTCGGCGATCTCGTCGGCGCCGGCGGGACGGCTCTCGGGATCGGTCGCGAGGCACGACTCGATGACAGCGGCGAGGCTTCGGGGCGCGCTCTCCAGCAGCAGCTCGGCCGATGCGCGCGAGCTCGACGCGTCGGCCGGCGCGACGCCGGTGAGCATCGTGTGAAGGAGGGCGCCGAGCGCCCACACGTCCGAGCGCTGATCGACGCGACGCGCTCCGCCCGCGCGCTCCGGCTCGAGGAACGGCGCGACCGGCACCGCGAGGCTGTCCTCGACGTCGATCTCGAGCGTGAAGATCTCGACGTCTCGCGGGCCGCTCTCGGGAGTGAAGGCGAGACGAACGCAGCCGAGACCGAGCTGTCCGTGGACGACGCCGTTGGCGTGCGCGGTAGAGAGGGCATCGCAGATGTCGAGCGCGACCTCGATGGCGTGCGGCAACGAGAGGGCGCCGCGCTCGCGAAGCACCGTCGCCAGCGTTCGCTTGGTCCGCCGCGTACGCAGCCGCCCGAGGACGCTCGCTGCGCCACCTTGCCCGGGAGGAGGCATGGGCGTCGCGGCGTCGAAAGGCGACTCGGGCATCATCGGGCGCGCGAAACCTAGCACCGGCTCAGCGATGCGCACGTCGCCTGTACCGACCCCGAAAGCGCCTATTGTTCTGCCATTTCAGGCGGCGGCGCTGCGGACGGCGGCGGTCTCGAGGATGGCCAGGCAGCCCTCGAGCGTGTCGCACGTGTTCAGCTGCTGCCGGAGCTGCGAGGCGCCGCGCATGCCCGCGAGATACCCGCTGAGGTGCCGGCGCGTGACGCGGACGCCGTAGGGCTCCGTGCGCTCCGCGACGTTGGCGCCGAGGTGCGTGCGACAGAGCTCGAGGCGCTCTTCGTCGGTGGGCGGCGCGATGGTCTTGCCCTCGCGGAGAAGCGCGTTGCACTCGCGGAAGATCCACGGATGCTCGATGGCGCGCCGGCCGACCATCACGCCCGCGCAGCCCGTCTCGTCGAGAGCGCGCTTGGCGTCGGCCGCGGACTTCACGTCACCGTTGACGATCACGGGAATGGTCACCACCTCGCGCGCCTTCGCGGCCCAGCTCCAGTCGGCGGCGCCGGAATGGCCCATGTTCGCGGTACGGCAATGGATGGTGAGCGCGGCGACACCCGCGTCCTCGAGGCGACGCGCGAGATCGACGATCGGCATGTGCGACTCGGGGCCGAGGCCGATGCGCGTCTTCACGGTGACCGGGATGCTGACGCTCTCCACCACCATCTTGGCCATCGCCACCATGGCCTCGGGCTCGCGCAGCCAGCCCGCGCCGGCGCCGCGGCCGCAGATCTTCGGGACCCAGCAGCCGCAGTTGATGTCGAGGAAGAAGGGCTCCGCCTGCTCGGCGAAGCGCGCGGCCTCCGCGAGGCGATCGGGGTCGGCGCCGTAGATCTGGATGGCGGTGAGCTGATCGTCGTCGGCGAGCCGGATCTTGCGTTTGGCGTTCTTGCAGCCGCGAAGAAGCCCCTCGACGTTGACGAACTCGGTCATGCCGATCTGCGTGGCGGGATCACCGAGCGTCCGGCACAGGCGACGGAAGACGGTGTCGGTCACGTCCTCCATGGGCGCGAGGATGACGGGCTTCTGCGCGTAGAGCTCTCGGAGGCGGACGAGGTTCGGATGCACGGCCCGGGCTGTTTAGCTCATTTCGCGATGGCGAGCCAAAGTGCCCTCTCGATCGCTCAGGGACCGAAGAAAATGGGGTTCGAGACCGCGAACGCCTTCCGGCCCGGGTGCAGCGGGGCGAGATCGGCGGCGTCGGACTTGGCGTGGAAGACCACCCAGTGGCGGGGCTTGCTCTGCGTCGGACTGACGTCGACGATGGCTTCGTAGACCTTGCCCGGGCCCGGAAGGCCGGCCGTGGCGGTGAGCGGGCGTGTCTCGGTGGTGATGCCGTCGACGATGACCTCGAGCGTGGACGCGGAGAGCCAGCCCGACGAACGGACGGTCACCTTGTACGAGCCCTTCGCCGCCATGCCGCCGGGCGACACGCCACCGGGGCCTTCGACCGCCATCAGGAGACCGCCGCTGATGGTCGCGTTGCCGACGCGGAGCACGTCGCGCACCGTCTCCGCGGAGAGCTTCGTGGGATCGTCGTGCCCGAAATTCAGGCACGTGCGCGGCCATCCCACCGGGCTCGATCGCTCGTGGTGGCTGTCGGACGAGCCGGTCGTCCAGTACGTCTTGCCCGCGTTGAGCAGCGCGAACCAGTCGCCGACCGACTTGTCGCGCGACGTCTCGAAGTCAGCGCCGCTGAACACCTCGAGCGCCGTGAACTCGTCGCTCCAGAGATCGTCGGAGCCCTTCGCGGCGGCGCGGTCGAACGACGACGCCGAGAAGTAGCCGAGGAACGCCGTGTCCGACGGGTGGTTGACGATCAGCACCGGTTTCTCGGGGAGCGCGTTGACGGTGCGGAAGAACTCCGGCGGCTTCAGGCCGATCCACGATGCCGCACCGTTGTTCACCGCATCAGGCCGCGGCGTGATCGGGATGATCCCGAAGTGACCCCAGTTGAAGGTGGTGAGCTCCTCGGAGGGAAAGCCGAAGGCCCACTTGGCGAGGCCGAGGCGCTGGATGATCGGCTGGAAATCGATGATCCATTCGTGCTCGCTCGAGACCGGGATCTCGAGGCCGTCGGCGATCGCGCCGCGCACCTTGAGCTCGGGCTCGTCGTCGGAGTCGGCCGAGAAGTGCGAATGGATGTGGAAGTCGGCGCACATCACGCCCGACGAATCGACGCTGTGCAGGAGCTTCACGTCGATGGTCGTGGTCGTGCCCGCAGCGGTGGTGGCCGGCGCGTCGTAGAGCTCGTACTCGTAGCCGCGCGTGACGACCACGCGATGCTGGCCGGGGGGAACCGGGAGCTGCGTGGTGCCGGTGATCGCGAAGTCGGCCCACAGGCGGCCTTCCACGTCCTCGTCCTTCACGCCGAACGACGCCGGAGCTCCCGCCACCTTGGTTTGCGGGATGATCTGAACGCGCGCAGGCAGCGGCTCGCTGCTCGTCGCGTCGGCGATGTTCACCTGGATGGTCGAGCGCTTCGGCAACGCGAGATTCACAGTCGCGGTGGAGGAGCTGGCCGCGACCGGCGTGGCAGCGGGGATGGCCCAGCCCTTGAGCGTGGGCGTGAGCTGCGCGTCGCCCGGCGGCAGATGGATGACGAACGCGCCGGTCGCGTCGGTGATGGCCCGCGACAGGTACTGACCGCCGGCGGTCGTGGCGTGCACGAGCGCGCCGTCGAGGGCGGCGCCGCCGGTCTCCGTCACCGTCCCGCGCACCTCGCGCCACGCGGGTTCCTTGTAGAATGCACGCTTCGTCTCGAGGAGCCCGTCGATGCCGGGGGCGCCGACTACCATCTCCGCGTAGTCGAGGGTCTTCGTGGCACACGGATCGAGCGCGAGCCCCTTCAGGCTGTAGAGCTGGAACCCGGAGATGCCGATCTCCGCGCGCATCGGGCTGCCCAGCGATTTCACGAGGAAGGCCGACTTCCGTGAGTCGAACGCCACGAACGGCGTCTCGCCCTTCGGCTCCGCGTAGCCGTTGGCTTCGGTGAAGACCTGGCTGCGGTTCGCCTGGAAGAGGCCGAAGTATTGCTTGTTCGTGAAGTCGACGGGATCGAGGCGCGTGTTGACGAGGTGGAGCCGGAGGAGCACGCGTGGCGAGCCGGGCTCCAGCACGTAGTCGAGCGCCGCGGGAAAGCCGTACTCGTCGGGGAGGAGGCCGGCGAACGTATCGAGGAACGGCACGTTCACGAGCTTGCCGGATATGCGGACGATCGCCGCCTGGCCGTCGGAGCCGTCGGCGAGGACCGACACCTTGTCGGGCTGCACGGTCTGGCGCGCCAGCATGACGAGCGTCTCGTTGTACTGGGAGACACCGGTGGGCCGGCCGTCGGCGCCGACCGTCTCGAGCGCAAGGATGTCGCCGCCGAGCGGATTGTAGCCGTCGCTCGGCCCCTCCGTTTCGATGTAGACTGCAATCTTTTCGTTCGCGAGCACGAAGTCGTTCACGCGCACCTTGTTCCGCGCGTTGTCCGGCTGCACGATCTGAGCGGCGTCATGGATGCGACCGGCGCGGGCCTGGCCTGCAGCTTTCGCGGCGAACGGATCGGCGGAGCCGTCGGTCGTGCCGCTCGGGAAACGGAAGGCCTCGAGGTTCCCCTCGCACACCGGCCCTGCGGCGTCGGGGTCGGCGGACGGCGCGCCCCCATCGGAGGAGCAAGCAAAGACGACGGGCCACGCGCTCGCGAGCGTGACGGCGACCGCGGCAACCAACAGCCCGCGAAGCTTCATGGGCGAGAATGTTATACCTTCGGAGGGCGCGCCGCTGCGGGGTGTCAGGGGCGGTCGGGGAGCACGCAGGCACCGGATGAAGAACATTCGACGGAAGGCGTTCGACATCAAGACCCTGCGCTTGTCGCCGGAGGAGGGCTTCGTGCTGTCACGGCTCGATGCGCCGCTGTCGGCGAAGGAGTTGGTCGACCTCACCGGGATCGAGGAGAGCCGCGTCGTCGCCATCGTCGAGAGGCTCGCGACGCATGGCGTCGTGGAGCTCGACCGCGAGGGCGCACCTGCGCCGGCTACTGCTGCGGCTGCGCCGACCGAGGCGGACCAGGAGCAGTCGGACCAGGAGATCCTCGCGGCTGCTTCGGCGGCCGGCGCCGGCGTCACCACCGAAGGTGAAGAGCCCGCGGACGACGTCGACGATCCCGCGGAGGAAGAGAAGCGCGTCCAGGGCGAGCGCGAGTACCAGAAGATCTACGAGCAGATCTATTACCCCATGCAGCGCGACGAGCGCATCGCCGCGGCCGAGCAGGTCACCGGATCCGATTTGCTCGCGCTGTGTCTCGACCCAGAGCCGCAGGTCATCCACGCGGTGCTGTCGAACCCGAACGCGGGCCTGGCGCATGCGCGCATGGTGGCCCTCCACCATCGAACGCAGGCGGGCCTCGAGCTCGTGGGGCGCCGCACCGAGTTCGTGGCCGACACCCAGGTGCAGCGGCGTTTGCTCTCGAACCCGCAGCTGCCGACCACGCTCCTCCGCAAGATCGTCAACCCGAAGCTGTTGATGGGGGTCTACAAGATCGCCATCAACCGCGAGATCCCGGAGCGCTCGCGCGTGATGACGCGGGAGCTCCTGCAGAAGAAGTTCATGCTCGGCTCGGGCGACGAACGCGCCGCGCTCCTCATCAAGACGGAGGGCCGCTGCCTGATCCTGCTCGTGAACTGCGCGCTCGACATGCGCACGACCCAGGTACTGACGTCGAAGACGAGCTACACGATGCTCTTCATCCAGAACCTGGCGCGCTGGTCGGCGACGCCCCCCGCGCTGCTCGTGCATCTCCTGAAGCAGCCGGTCGTGCGCATGAACATCGGCCTCCGGAAGATGCTGTTGAAGCATCCCAACGTCCCGTCCGAGACCAAGCGCAGCTTGTCGTGAGCCCCGGGCGGACGATCGCGACCGCCGCGCGCCCGACGGCGCCCGAGAT
This sequence comes from Polyangiaceae bacterium, assembly GCA_043747665.1. Classification (GTDB taxonomy): domain Bacteria; phylum Myxococcota_A; class Polyangia; order Polyangiales; family Polyangiaceae; genus Labilithrix. Next base: position 32,964 of record JAYTOQ010000614.1, read on the forward strand.
CGACGGTTGCGCTGCCTCGTGCACGTCCAGGCGATCGCGGTCGGTCGGTGGCGACGTCGAGCACGCAGGGATCCTGAACTGTCAGGGTCGCTGGTGCGCGGGCGAATGTCGCAAGCCTCAGTCCTTTTGCGGAGGCGGCGAGAGCGAGCTCAGCACTGCCACGAACTCCGGCGGCGGCATGAAGCGCAGCGCGTCGTCGACGCGCTCGCAGGGCAGGCGCACGAGCAGGTCCTCGCCCTCGTGATCGTCGGGCGGCAGCCAGTAGAGGTCGGCGCTGATCGATCCGGGACCGTCGGCGAACATGTTGGCCGCGGTGACCAGCATGCTCTGGATGGCCGTCACGACGCGGAGATCGTCGATGGGGTGATAGATGACGACATGGCGCTGCGGGATGGCGATGACCGCGCCGAACTCGCCCTGGAAGCCGGCGGGGCTGACGAGGCTCTCGTTCATCAAGTAGTCCTCGAGGAAGAGCGCGTGCGAGGCGGCGAAGAACGTGCTGCCGCCTTCGAGCACGTAGACGGATGCCGAGTCGCCGACCGGGATCTTGTTCGCGACGAGCAGGCCCTCGCGGCGCACGTTGTCGAGCGCGGTCTCGTAGAGCTCCTCGTCGCTCACGTCCCACGTGTCGCGATCGGGCTTCCGCACGGAGATCACGCTGTCCGGTAGATCGAACGTGAGCACGGCGACGAGGCCCTCGGCGACGTGCCACGTTACGAGCGGTACGCTGGGCAGGTGGTCCTCTCGATAAAGGCGGATCTTCACCGCGCCACGGGCGAGGCTCCAGTCCTTCGCCAGCTCGTCGGCGCCCCTG
>JAYTOQ010000615.1:0-8336 GCA_043747665.1 Polyangiaceae bacterium
ACCTTCACCTTCGCGCCCTTGATGGCCTCGCTGGTGGTGATGGGGACCTCGAGGGTGAGGTCGTCGCCGTCGCGCGTGAAGAGCGCGTGCTCCTCGACGTGGATGACCAGGATCAGATCGCCGTTCGGACCGCTGTTCGGCGACGCAGCGCCCTGGCCCTTGATGCGGACACGGCTGCCCTCGGCGGCGCCCGGCGGGATGCGCACGGTGACCGGCTCCGGCGCGCTCGGGTTGCGGAGCTGGAGGGACGTGCCCTTTACCGCGGAGACGAAGTCGACGGTGAGCTCCTGCTCGATGTCGCGACCGCGGACGGGACCACGACGCCGGGAAGCGCGACCGAAGAGATCCGCGAACGGGTCCCCTTCGCCGCCCGCGCCGCCGCCGGGTACCTGGCCGCTGAAGAGGTCCTCGAGGTTCACGCCGCCGCCGAAGCCGCCGCCGCCGCCACGAAAACCGCCGCCGCCGTTCGCCGCGCGTGACTGCCACTGGGCATAGGCGCGCTGCTTCTCGGGGTCGAAGCCCTCGCGGAGCGCGTCCTCGCCGAACTCGTCGTAGAGCTTGCGCTTGGCACCGTCGCCCAGCACCTCGTACGCGCGGTTCACCTCCTTGAAGCGCGCCTCCATGGGCTTGTTGCCCTGGTTCTTGTCGGGATGGAGGTCACGCGCGAGCTTGCGATAGGTCTTCTTGATGGTCGCCGCGTCGGCGTCCTTCGGCACCCCGAGCACCGAGTAAAAGTCCGTCGTTGCCATCGGGGCGGAAAGCTAAGGCGGCCGCACTTCACATGCAATGGTCGTGCGAATGAACCGGCCGGCTCAGGCGTTTTGTCGCTCTGCAGGGAAGGCGGCCGTGGGTGCAGCAGGGAGCTACGATTCGTTCATGGTGACTCCGCTGGTACGTGGCGCATCGCTCGCTGCGTGCGCTGCGCTGTGTGCGGGAGCACTGGCGTCCGCGTGTCGCCCGGCACCGCCGCCGCCGGGCGCGAGCGACAAGCCTGCCTACGACGCGGACAGCGCGATCGCGCACGACAACGAAGCCGGCGCGCAAGCCGGCAGCATCGAGGGCGGCCCGATGATGGATGCCGCCGCTGCGATCCTCGCCGCGAGCGGCGACGGCGGTCACGGCAACGGCGCGGACGCCTCGGTCGACGACGACCCGATGGCCAACCACCACAATACCCGCGAGGAGCTGCTCGCGCTCTTCACGATCAAGGACTTCACCGACGACGAGAAGAAGCGGATCCAGCCCGACGCCTTCCTTCGCAACGCCTTCGGGGTCGAAGGCCCCGGCAAGATGAACCAGGGCAACAAGGCCATCGCGAAGCACACCATCTCGAAGGCGCAGTGCCTCGCCGGTCTCAAGAACATCGTCGTCCAGACGCCCGAGCAGCGCGCGAAATGCGGAGCAGTCAACATGGTCCCGGTGTGGATAAAGGGCAAGGAGCCCTGGTTCTGCATCGACGTGTTCGAGTTCCCGAACCGGCCGTGCGAGCTGCCGTTCGTGTGGACGCCGCCCGCCTACGCGAAGAAGGTCTGCGAGCTGCAGGGCAAGCGCCTCTGCGCGCAGACGGAGTGGAACATCGCGTGTCGTGGTGACCCCGACGGCGGCGACGACCAGCGCTACGCGTACGGCAACAAGGTCGACATCGAGATCTGTCACACCAACCTGCGGCATCGCACGGCGTGCAACGCGCACGACGCGAAGCTCGCCTTCAACACCTGCTCCACAGATACCGAGCCGTCGGGATCGTTCCCAAAGTGTCGCTCACGCTTCGGCGTGTTCGATCAGCACGGCAACGTCGCCGAGGTCATGATGCGTCGCGACGGCGAACAGGTGGTCACGCAGCTCAAGGGGAGCGCGTGGTTCTACAACGAGCTCGTGCGCGAGCCGGATCAGCCGATCCCCGAGACCACCACCAACAAGGCCGGCGCGTATCCCGACCACTGCAACTTCGATCCGCGCTGGCACGTCGAGAAGCTCGAGGAGGGCTTCCACGTGAACTACCACCTCGGCTTCCGCTGCTGCAAATCGATCCCCTAGCGAGCGCCGGCGGAGTGCGCTGGCTGTGAGCGCGTCGCCATCTGCGCCGCGCCTCGAGCCGTGACGCTTCAATCTTAGGTGCGCGATGCTTGACCTGGATCGAGGGAGCCGTGCTCCTGCCACGCGGTGCGTAAGAGCACCGTGCGCGCTTTCTCTGTCGGGCGTGGGCGGTCGTCGTGTTGGCGAATCGCGTTCCGTCCCTGAAACCATCGCGCTGATGAGCCGGGATCGATGCGCCGCGTCCCGCTCTTGACGCGCTGGTGCTTCTTGTAATTTTGAAGGCAGTAACGAGCGCGTTGCGCACCTGGCGGGCGCTCCTGAGATCGCGACGGTGGTAGCGGTCTGCGCGCGGGCGCGCGCGCGTGGGAAGTGCAGGGTTCGCGGGACGCGGTGCGCACGGAGTGAAGCACGCTGCACTTCGTGCGACGGGGCGGCGCGAGCGCGGCCCCGCAAATGACTGCAATTCAGCGGCGCGCGTGTTGGCCTGGCGGCTGCATCAGCCAGGAATCACGAAGCCACCTCGTGACGCTCACCGGGGCTCACGCGTTCTTGCAGGCGCGCGTGGGTCTCGGTGAGTGACTTCGACGAAACGGCTTCGGCGAGCTTGGATGCGGTCGGACTTGCAGGCGCCCGATCGTGCCAAGAGGCCGCGACGAATTGGTTCGTCGCGGCTTTCCATCTCTGGTTTGAGCGCGCGGCGCTACGACTTTGCGTACGGCTTCAGGTCGCCGCGCGCGATGGCAGCCTTCGTCAAGTCCTCGCCGCCGGACAGCTCGCCCTTCACGAACACCATCGGGAACGTCGGCCATCCGCTCCACATCTTGATCGCGAGGCGCTTCTTCCACTCGGAGAAGTAGCTGCCGTACTCGAGGTAGTGGAACTTCACGCCGGCCTCGTCGAGCGCCTTGCGGACGTTCTTCACATGAGGGTTCTGCGCCATACCGACGACGACCACGTCGTGCGCTCCGATCGCATCCTCGACCTCGCGGACGGTGTCACCGTGGAAGGACGTCATCTTCTCGAGGACGCCGGGAGCGATGCGGGAGGAGTCGTGGAGCGGTCGTGCGGCCATGGCCGTCGAGGATAGGCGCGGCGCTCCCGAGCGTGTCGCTGGATCGAGCGTTCCCCCGAAGAACCATGTTCGAACCGGTCGGACGGCCGACCACCTCGTAGCTACGACGTTCTGCCACTCATGATTCATGTGCTTTTCGCGTCTCCGATGGCTGCTCGCGGATCTCGCGCGATCCAGCGCGGGAAGGCGCGCGGCTTGCACCAGCCCCTCGTAGCCATGTCTGCATCTCCCTTCGCTCGCACCGAGGTCCGCCCGGATCGAAGCTCCGACGCGCCCATCGCCGTCGACATCGGCGACGTCGAGAACGCCCGCACGAACCACCCCGGCTGGGTCGGCAAGATCCCCGCGTCGTGGCTTGGGATGTCCGGCTATCTCGTGGCGGGCGTGGTGCTCGGTCTCGTTCTCATCATCGCGCTCAGCGTCGCTCGCGGCGACTCCGACAAGGCCGCCGCTTCGGCAGGCCTCGTCACCGACAACGTCGTGCACCTCAAGGCGACGCAGCTCAACGCCCAGTGCTGGAAGGGCGTCGAGGACGACGGCCCCGCGCGCGTGACCGTCTCTCTCGAGGTCGGTCTCGACGGCAAGGTCCGCAACGCACGCGCCGCCGGAGAATCGCCCGCGATGCGCACGTGCATCGAATCCCACGTCAAGGCCTGGGAATTCCTGCCGCAAGCGAATCCCTCGCAGATGGTGCTCCCGTTCGAGATCGACCAGCCGTAAGCGCAGAGGCGTCCGGGCTCACTTCCCAATCGGCGGCAGCACGTCTACCGTGCGCGGCATGGCAAACCCCATCGCAACGCTCGAGACCTCGCTCGGGAACATCAAGGTCGAGCTCTTCGTGGACCAGATGCCCGTCACGGCGGGTAACTTCGTGAACCTCGCCAAGAGCGGGTTCTACGACGGTCTGCATTTCCACCGCGTCATCAACGGCTTCATGCTCCAGTTCGGCTGTCCGCACAGCAAGGACCCGAGCAGCTCGCGCGCCGGCACGGGCGACAGCCCGAACGGCACCATCCAGGACGAGCACGCGGCGCGTCTCTCGAACGAGCCCGGCACGCTCTCGATGGCGAACACCGGCCGCCCCAACAGCGGCTCGTGTCAGTTCTTCGTCAACACCGTCCACAACTCGTACCTCGACTGGTTCACGCCCGGCGCGTCCAAGCACCCGGTGTTCGGCAAGGTCATCGAGGGCATGGACGTCGTGAAGAAGATCGAGTCGACCAAGACGGGCGCGGGCGATCGCCCCGTCACGCCGGTCAAGATGAACAAGGTCACAGTCCAGGAAGGCTGACCGCAGGGCGCGCCCGCGCCTCGGCGCGGCGCGCCTGGAGAGAAGGGGTCTCCGCTTTACACCGTAAAGTGGAGACTCGGGAGCGGCCGACGCGACCTTCGGTGATGCGGGGCTCGTGCAGGCGCCGTTCGATGCCGCCGTCGGCGCGACCCTGACCGATGTTGCGGCGCGACACGACGGCACGATCGTGATCACGTGCAACGTCACGACGGGACCGCTGTCGAGCCTCGTGTCGTTCGCGCTCAGCTCGGCGGACGGCGCAGACACCATCGGAGAAGACCCGAGACATCTCGTGATCGAGCCGAGCGGGCGCATTCTCTGTCCACGCGCGCGCTTCTTTCCGTGACCGCGGCCGAGCGTCGCTACTTCTTCGCTCGCGGTCAGCGCGTCGAGCTGGCCCGGCGTGCCGGTGCACGCCTTCAAGCCCGGGTCGTTGGTCGGGTCGACCGGCGCGGGGTCGGACGGCGCGCGCGCCCGAGGCGCCCGCCGTGACCAATTCTTACGCACCGGCCGACCGGGCGGTTGTACGCCGCTTTCGGCACGCGTCGAGAGCGCCTCATTTGCCGTCAGATCGCCTATCCCTAACTGAATGGCGCGGAGAGTCGGATCGCGGCCTTGACCCCATGTTCAAAGGTCGGCACCCTAAGCCCTATGGCGAGTGATCCGCCCTTCCGCTCGCGGCCGAGTATGCGCTCAGGCGCACACGAGGACGAGGGGGAGTCCACGCGCATCACCAACCTCGCGAGCCTCGAGAGCGAGCTCCGCGCGAGGCGCCAGCAGGTCCACGCGTACCTCGTCGTCCTCGCCGGATCGAACCTCGGCGAGATGCACAAGATCGAGGGCCCCGAGAGCGTTATCGGTCGCGCCATGAGCGCGCAGCTCCGCCTCAACGACGACGGTATCTCGCGCCGTCACTGCCGCGTCCTCTCCATCGGCGGCCGCGTCATCGTCGAGGACCTCGGTAGCGCCAACGGCACGCTGGTCAACGGCGAGATGATCCAGCACCAGGAGCTGAAGGAGGGCGACAAGATCCGCCTCGGCGCCAACACGATGCTGAAGTTCACGTACCAGGACAAGCTGGATGAGACCTTCCAGCAGCAGATGTACGACGCGGCTCTCCGCGACGGTCTGACCAAGTGTTACAACAAGAAATTCTTCCAGGACCGCCTCGAGACCGAGTTCGCCTACGCGAAGCGGCACAAGACGATGCTCTCCCTGGTGATCTTCGACGTCGACCATTTCAAGAAGGTCAACGACAACTACGGCCACCTCGCCGGTGACGCGGTTCTCGTGCATCTTGCACGCATCACGCACGCGATGATCCGCACCGAGGACGTCGCCGCCCGTTACGGCGGCGAGGAGTTCGCCATCATCTGCCGCGGAATTCCGCTCCTCAACGCCGGGGTGGTGGGCGAGCGGCTTCGCGCTGCCGTCGAGATGGAGAACTTCGAGTACCAGGGCAAGCGTCTGCCCGTGACCATCAGCGCCGGAGTTGCCGCGCTGCCCGAAGCGCAGGTCGCGACCCCTACTGAGCTGGTGGGCGAGGCCGACTCCGCGCTCTACGAAGCGAAACGCAGCGGCCGCAACCGCGTCTGCATCAACGGCATCTGAAGGCGGAGCTAGTTAGCGGCGCTTCGGCGGCAGCGTGGACGTGCCCACGACGGGCGGCGGCACGAACGCCGCGCGCCTCTGCGTCGTCTTGCGGGTCGAGGTGACCGCGGTGGGCCACGTGACGGGCGGCGGCGGGAACGCGGGCTTCGCGAGCAAGTAGCCCTGACCGAAGTGCGCGCCCGCCTCCTGGACCGCCTCGAGCTCCTCGACGGTCTCGATGCCCTCGGCGACGACGAGCGCGTCGAGGTCGCGGCACAGGACGACGATCGCCGACACGAGCTTGAACATCCGCGTGTCCTTCACGAGCCCCATGATGAGGTCGCGATCGAGCTTCACCACCTTCGGGTGAAGGTCGGCGATGTACTTCAGGTTCGAGTAGCCGGCGCCGAGGTCGTCGACCACGAGATACACGCCGCGCCCGCGAACCTCGCGCAGCACGCTCTGGCAGAGACGGAAGTGCGAGAGCGGAACGCTCTCGGTGATCTCGAGGTAGACGTCCTCGGTGTGCTGGAAAATAGGGTCATCCGGCTGGACCACCCACTTCTCGTTCAGCTCCGCGGGATGGATGTTCAGGAACAGCGGATGCGTCGGGCACCCCGCGACCGCCATCTCGCGGATGATGCGCCCCAGCTCGCCGGTGCAGGCGTGCTCCACCGCGGCCGCGAAGAGGCTCATCGGCGTGTCGAAGTCCTCGCGGTTCGCGCGGACGAGCGCCTCGTAGGCGAAGATCTTCCGCGTCGTCAGATCGACGAGCGGCTGGTACACGACCTTCAGATCGCGCGCGTCGAGAACGCGCCTGATCAGGACGGTGGTGCGACGGTTCTCTGACGCGGCGGCCTTCGACAAGCTCCTGCATTGTAGAGATGCCCGCCAGGGATGTCAGCCACCGAACGGGGGACGCCCCGAAGTCCTCAGGACTTCAGCGTCGCCGCCAGCTGCCCACGGCGAAAGACCCACATCTCTCCTGGCCGGCCGATCGTCCACGTCTCGTCGCGCGTGAGCGGCGCCGTTGCGATGATGGCGACGCGATCGCGCGGCGTCGTCACCTCCGCGAAGTCCACGGTGAGGTCGTCGTCGGCGAGCGTCGCCTTGCGGAACGGAGCCTTCCGCACGATGTAACAGAGCTTCGTCGCGCAGCGCGCGTACATCTGCTGGCCGTCGCCGAGCAGAAAGTTGAACGTGCCGTTCTCGCCCAGCTCCTGACCGACCTTCGCGATCGCTCGATCGAGCCGGAGGCGCTCACGTGCGTTGGTCGGATAACCGCGCGGGAACAGGCGATCGAGGCGGTTCAGGATGGTGCAGAACGCGTACTCGCTGTCGGTGGTGCCGATGGGATGATAGCGGCCGAGCTTGTGGCGCTTCACGCCGCGGACCGTCCCGTTGTGCGCGAACGTGAAGTGACGACCCCAGAGCTCGCGCACGAACGGATGCGTGTTGGCGAGCGAGACCGGACCGCGCGTGCGCTTGCGGACATGCGCGATGGCGAGGAGCGTCTTGATCGGATGGCTGCGGATGTAGGCAGCGAGCTTCGACCCGGCCGCGGCGGCGGGCTCGAGGAACGTGCGGACGGCGCGGCCTTCGTAGAGCGCCAGACCCCAGCCGTCGGCGTGCGGGCCGCGCACGCCGCCCCGGAGCGCGAGGCCGGAGAACGAGAAGACGATGTCCGTCGGGACATTGCACTCCATGCCGAGGAGCTCACACATGGACGGCGTCGATCAAGGCACCCGCGATTTTACACGATCCCGTCACACGTTCTTCAGCCACGTACCGAGATCGCGCATGACCTCCGGCGGGATGCCGTGGCCGCCGTTGAACTCCGTGAAGCTCACGTGCATCCCGGCGCCGTCGAGGGCATGCCGGAGCCGCTCGGCGATGGCGAACGGCAGGATCGGATCCTGCGTGCCGTGGCTCTGGAAGACGCGCAGGTCCTTGCGGTCCGGCATGAGCGGCAGCCACTCGTGCGCCGCCAGCAGCGTCCCCGAGAGCACGACCAGTCCGGCGAGCGGACGCTTCGTGCGGAGCGCGACGTCGGTGGCGAGCATCGAGCCCTGTGAGAATCCGCCGAGGACGATGCGCTCTTTCGGGGTGCTCGTCTCGCGCTCGTAGGCGTCGAGCATGGCGACGAGCTTCTCGCGCGCTTCCTTCATGCCGTCGGGCACCTCGTCGACGATCTGCTCGAGCGTGCCTTGCATGATCGCGCGCTGATAGCGGCCGACGTCGATTTGCCACCACGCGCGTGCGTCGCCGAGGAGACTCATCATCGCCGCGTCGCCGAGCGCCATCGGTGCCTCGGGAAACAGAAACGTCGTCCCCGGCGGCGCATCG
>JAYTOQ010000616.1:0-2149 GCA_043747665.1 Polyangiaceae bacterium
CGCGGTCCTCGAGACCCGCGCAGAGGTCCACGACCGGCTCGAGATGTGGCGCGATTTTCTCCGCGTCGTCTTCTTCTGATGGCGACTCAGGTAGCGGCGCGCCGGTTAGCCGTGGATCGACAGACCTCCTGATCCGCTCATTGCTCCCGAGCGAGCGGGCCGAAAAGCGAACGATCTTCGTGTGCTGAGCAGGTGTGAGTCCAGGTACGACAAATGCACCCAACGGGGGCATGGAAGTCCGTCCCGCGCTCGTCGTTCGTGAGGAGAGGCCGCCGGCGTGGGCGGTGCTCGCGCCGGTGCTCTACCTGTTCGCCTGCGCGCTCTGCATCCGCTCGGCGCTCCTCGACCGCAGCATGGACATCGGGATCGCGGGCCTGCTCGTGGCGGTGGGCCTCGTGCCGGCGTTCGTGTGCCCGGCGATCTTCGGCACTCGCCGCACGCGCATCGAGGCCCATCCCGAGGGCCTCGTCGTCGACGGCCGCATCGTGAAGATCAACGAGGTCCGCATTGCGCGCGCCGACCGCGGCAGCGCGCGTCTGACCGTCGAGACCCGCAACGGCACCACGCGCACGTTCGTCGTGCTGTCGTACGCCGACGCGCAGCTGCTGATGGCAGCGCTTCCGCCGGTGAGCGCACCGGCCGGCGCCCTGGCGGTCTAATCGAGAGCGTCTTTCAGAACCGCGCTTGAACTGACGTCGCTGCGCCGAGGCGGTTCGGGCTCTGGAACACGCGAAGGGAGGCGGTGCCTTCCGTCGGGTCGCGAACCACGAGCGTGCCGTTGTTGTCGCGGATCAGCTGGACCCACGCGACCACCGCGAACATCTCCGAGATGTCGCAGCGGAGGGCGACGCGCGCCTGGAAGATCGCCGAGCGGTCCTTGTTGTACGGAAGGATCGACTCGTCGCCCTGCTGGCGGATGACGATCACGCGCTGAGCCGGGACGCCGCCGTCCGTGAACTCGCTGCGGAAGGTCGCCGGAAGCTGCACGCCGCCGCCGATGCCGGGCGTGATGTGCGCGGCCGGGAAGTGGTAGTCGGCGGCGATCGAGCCGAAGAGCTCGGCGTCCGTCTTCGCGCTGCCCGGGAGCGTCTCGAACGGGATGAAGCCCGGGACGTTACGGACGACGAAGTTCAGATCGCGATAGATGCCGGTGGCGCTGAAGCGCAGGTAGCCCGACTTCACGACGCCCTGAACCGCGGCGCCCTTCGCTGACTGGTCCTTCACGGCGCCGGCGGTGTCGAAGTCCTTGAGGTGCTGCTGGAGCCAGTCGAGCTCGGCGCTGACGCTGAAGCCGAACTGATTCGCGTCGTATTTCTCAGGCGAGAAGAGGATCAGCGGCTTGTTGGGGTCGTTTCTGTAGAGGAGGAAGTCGACCGATTGCGGGACCGGCATGCCCTGGTGGAACACGATGCGGCCCGAGCCGCCGTACGTGTAGACGTTCTTGCCGCGGACGTCTTCGAGGTCGAACTTGCCCTGCTGGAAGTAACCGCCGCCGATGTCGAAGCGGAGATTGTCGAGCGGATCGTAGCCGGCGCCAGCGAGGAAGCCGTAGTTCACCTCGCCGACGCGGACGGTCTCTACGTCGTTCTGTCCGCCCGGCGAGAGCACCTGCTGCGGCTGGATGATGGTCGCCGTCTTGAAGCCGCCGAAGATGTAGAAGCGCTCGGTGTCGTACTGGATCTTCATGCCGGGCGCGGCGCCCTGGAGGCGCGGGAACACCGACTGGTTGATCGCCGCCGCGGTGCCGCCCCACGACAGGTCGTAGAGGTAGCCGAGGCGGAATCGGTCGGTGTCGAGCGGGAAGAAGACCGCGGAGAGGCCTTCCTTCTCGCTCTTGCCGGTCTGGTAGTGGAGACGCAGGTACGAGCCGGAGTCGTAGATCGCGGCGTTCAGGTTGCCGGTGTTCTGCGCGAGCTGCGCGAGGTCGAAGCGCATGACGAGCGCCGCCTCGGTCGTCAGGTGATCGATGAACGCCGGGAGCTTCTTGTACATCACGAGGTGCGTGATGTTCTCGCGGCCGGAGAAGCGCGAGTTGAGGTTGTCGAAGAAGAGGCGGTACTGCTGGCGCTCGCCGACACCGAACGTCGGCGACAGCGGGATGAGCTCGCCCGTCTTGTGGAGGAAGTCGTCGTCGCCGAACGTCCACGTC
>JAYTOQ010000617.1:0-2647 GCA_043747665.1 Polyangiaceae bacterium
TCGAGCCGAGCATCCAGTACCGCATCGCTCCGCACACCGCGGTCTCGCTCGGCATCTCGGTGCTCGTGGAGAGCCCGCGCGCCTTCAATCAGATCCCGACCACGAAGTCCGAGAGCACGCACACGCTCGGGCCGAGCGGCCTGACGACCCCGGCCTACGAGCTCGCGACCGGCACGCAGGTCTTCATCGGACCGGTGATCGGGATGATGTTCGGTCCGTAAACAGCGTTCGCAAACAGCGTTACGGGGTCGGGGCGCAGGTCTTCTTGTGGGCGAAGACCGGGACGGCGAGCGACGGCTGCTTGTAGAGCAGGCCCCAGTCGGAGGCCTTCTTGAGTGCCCCCTTGTACTCGTCGCACTTCGCGCCGCAGACGTGCACCCGCGTCGGGTTGCCCGGCGCGATGCCCCAGCCGTTGCCGGGGTCCCCCGCTTTCGTGCACGTCCCCGCGGCGGCCGGCGGGATCGTGAACGTCGTGGCCTGCGTGGGCGGCGTCGCCACGGGATCGGAGTACGAGAGCACGTCGTCGCTCCCGAGCGGTACGCTCACGTCGTACGCGCACGTGGCGAGGTCTTCGACGATCCGTCGAAACGCGTCCTGCGCGCGCCCTTTCTGCATCGCGGCACGCGCGTCGTACGCGGCGAGCGGCGTTGCCAGTGTCGACGGGCTGCCGGCCGCCGCCACTGCATCGGCGCCGGGCACCGGGGCCGGGAGCGGTGCCTCGGCCGATCCTCCGGCGTCGGGATCGCGCGCAAGCATCGTCACGTAGGTCTCGACGCCGGCCGTCCTTGCAGCCGTTGCGGCGGCGATCGGTTTCGGAGTGCACGTGGTCGACGCATCGTCGAAGCCACGGTTGCCGATGACGAGGATGGCCCGCCGATTCGCCGTGGCGTACTTCGGGGCGGCAAGCTTGGCCGCGGCATCGGCGATGGCCGGGCCGAGGCCGACGTCTTCGGTGGTCGTCACGAGCGCGGCGTTCCCGCTCGCCGACTTGGCCTCGAAGGACGCGAAGATCGCGTCCCTCGCGGCGAGCGCCGGCCTGAACGGCACGGCATTGTCGAAGCCCGAGCAGGAGGCGGCGGTCCCTGGAAAATAGGTCAATCCGATATCCGTTGCGCGGAACGCGGGATCACCCAGCGAGATGCTCAGCCCTAGCTTGTCGTCGACGCTGTCGTAGAAGATCTTCATGTTGTCGGTGTCGTCGGCGAGCACCATCAGCGCGCTCGGCGCGGGCTTGAGCTCCGTAGCAGCACACCCGAGAGGCGCACCTGCGGTGCTCGATGCTCCGCCGACCACACCCATGGCCGCGAGCTGGTCCTCTGCGCACAGCGGCTGGAACGGCGTCTTTGCCTGGCAGCTGCCGGTGGCGCGGATGGCGGTGACGCGGTGCTTCGTGCCGACGCCGTCCTTGTCGAAACCCTTCACCATGTCACAGAGGCCGGGCGCGAGCCGGAAGCGCTGGGGCTTGGTCGGATCGGGGATCGTGAAGCCCTCCTCGGGATCCTTGTCGAGGACCTCGCTGTTGTAGCCGCCGTCGTAGGTCACCTGCACGTTGATGCCGCCGACCGCGGCGGGATCTGCAGGGATGGGCATCCCGCCGATGACGGGCGGCGCGCTGCTCGTGCCTGGTAGCGCGTAGGTGCAGTCGTTCGGATCGACGACGGCAGCCGGGACGCCCTCGCCGTGGAAGCCCATGATCGCGTCGCCCGACGTGGCGAAGCACCCGCTTGCCTTGAAGCACGCGCCGCCGAGGCCGCTCAGAAGCTCCTCGCTGAACCGGGGAAGCTTGGTCTCGTCGATGCGGGCGTCGACGCAGAGGCCCGCCTTGCAGGTCTTCGTATCGTCCGAGCAATCCTTGTCGAAGCACGAGTACTTCAGGGGCATCGGCAGGAACACGATGCTGTCGGCGACGTACGGCTGTCGGCTGCGCCGGAGGATGCGCGTGTTCGGCTGATCCTTGTCGCCGACGCGCGGCGCCGTGCCCGGACAGTCGCTGAAGACCGGTCGATCGGAGCTCTCGGAGAACTCCTCGGTGAAGCCGCTGACCGTGATCGTCACCGGATCGGCGCCGGGCGTGCCCGACGTCGGGAACTCCCCGAGGCTGCGGGGGAGCTGAACTTTTCCGTCGTAGACCCGGTAGCCCTGACAGAACTTGATGACGCCACCCACGCTGACGTCCACGCGGATCGCCTTGAGATCTCGCGGCACCTTGACCTGTGTCGACACGCCGGTGACGAATTCGGTCTGCTTCTTCGCATCACAGCCCGACCACGCAAGCGCGGTCGCAGCGACGACTCCGAGTGTCAGGACACGACGTGTTGACGCGCGCATGTTCAATCCTCCGAAGAAGGCTCGCTGACGAGCGGCCGGTTGAGTCTCGTGTAAGATGCATGCATCAGAATCGAAGCGACGGCGTCCCGACGGTGAACGGCGGCAAGGTGCCCTTGACCGCTTCCTCGTCCTTGGGGCGAGTGACGAAATAGATGGCGGCAGTGCTCGCGCCGACGACGAGGATGGTGCCGATGAGCCACGGCACGAAGCTCGTGTTGCGGTCGGCGTTCAGCGACGCGGTCACGGTGCGCTCGCCGCCCTTCGGGACGTCGACGTCGTAGCTGAAGGCGTAGTAGCCGGTCTTCTTCACCACGATCTG
>JAYTOQ010000618.1:0-1537 GCA_043747665.1 Polyangiaceae bacterium
TCCGCTTCCGCGCTCGGCGCGACGCGAGCTCGCGCGTCGTCCGAGCCTCCCTTTACTCGCAGCACCGGCACGCCCACCGGCGTCAACAGGCCCGCGCTCGCGCGGTAGCCATGGCCCTGCGTGGCGTCGGCGGTCGTCTCGAGCTCGCCGAGGACCTCCACCCGATCGCCCGGCGCGATCGCCACCGCCTTGGCGTGGTCGTAGGGAAATAGCGTGCGATCCGCATGCTGTTCGTCGATGTCACCAAGGAAGCGATCGACGCGGTCGCGGTCGACGCTCGCGTGCTCCAGCGCGCCGACCACGGTAAGGCGACCCGCCGGGATGCGCACGATGCGGCCGTCGTCGAGCGTCACGTCGAAGCCTGCCGTCGTCGCGTCGGGAAGCAGCGCTCCGCCGCCGAACGCCGTCTTCGTGTGGAGCTCCAGCGCGTAGGCAACGGCTTCTCCCTTTTGCCACGGCAGCGCGACGCGCGCGTTGCCGCTAACCACGCCCGCGCCGTTGCGGTGTCCGCTGGCTCTGGGCGGCTTGCGCAGCGCGCCGTGCGGCTTCGGCTTGTCCATGCGCTCACGGATGTACCGCGCGAGCGCCAACACGAGCCAGCCCACGAGCGCCGCGACGATTGCGAACGCGGCAGCGGCGACGATGAAGACGAGCACCGCGACGATGCCCTCGCCCGCATCCGCCAGGTTCCCGCAGCCCTCGAGGCCTTGCAACGCATCGCACGCGTTGCAGCCCTGGAGAGCGCCGCCGAATGCTCCGCCGCCGGCGCCGACCTTCGCGGCCTGACGCAGCTTGCGCGCACGAGAGTCGGGTCCCCAGACCTCGTCGTCGAGGCGCGCGCGCTCCGCCGGCACGTCGAGCGCGGCCGCGACGTGACCGCGGACCGCGCCGCACGTCTCGCCAGCGGCGAGGAGCGTCCGACACCCGAGGCACACGCGATGGCGTAACGGCATCGACGAAGACTCCACGGCTCCGATGCTACACCGAGCTCCACCGCTGCGAGTCGGAGCGACGCGAGACGAAGCGGCGCGCGGCACCGCCCGGGGAAGGCTAGACGGCCTTCATCCGTACAACACTCCGCCATGCCGACCATCGCGGGAGATGCCGCGCGCATCCCGCTGACCGACGAAGCGGTCCTCGCGCTCGTGCGGCAGCACTTCGACGGCATCGATGCGATGTACCTGTGCCCAACCGTGCCCGGTAAGAAGGAGCTCGCGGCACGCCGCGTCCATGCGCGCCACCTGCCGAGCGACGAGCGCGTGCTCGCGCTGTTCGACGACACCGTCTTTGGTCTCGGCGACGACGGGTTCCTCGTAACGTCGCGCCGCCTCTGCTGGAAGAACGTGGGCGGCCGGGCCCAGATGATCGAGTGGCAGCACGTCGATTCCGATCGGATGTACAGGGACCGCCAGCAGCTCGTGCTCGGCACCGGCGTAATCGAGGTGAGCGGAGACGAGTCGGTGCTCGACGCATGCGAAGAGGTGTTCCACGTGCTCGCGTTCTCGGCGCGAGCGACGCAGAACGCCACCATCGCGCC
>JAYTOQ010000619.1:0-2485 GCA_043747665.1 Polyangiaceae bacterium
CCGCGCTGTAACCCGCGAGCTTTGCTGCGCGCAGGCACCGGCGTGCTTCGGTCTCGTCCTCGATCTTCCGTGCGCTCGCCACTGGCAACCTCCGCGTCGTGCCCGAGCCTGCACGGCGCGCCCGCGGGAATCATCCCGGCGTCGCTGATGGGTCACGGAACAAGCCAACGTCGAGCACGAAGATCTCCTTCTTTGTGAGACGCGTCGGCGCGAGGCTCCAGCCTTCCCGCGGACAGCTCTGGGTTCTGCAAGGCGGTCGTGGCCTTCTCGGGCGCGTCGATCCTCTTCCTGCGCAGGCTCCTCGGCGCGGCGGTGCCAGATCTAAGAAAGTAGGCCAACGTAGTGGGGGATGGCTCGCAAGACGTCGGCGCGGGGTCGAAGGGCGGAGCATGGGGTCGCCGAGATTTCGCTGTCGCTGGACGTAGGGCGGGCGGTTGTCGAGCGCCGGACAGGGGCGGCCACGGCGCGACGTGTCGCGCGTTGGACGGTGACAAGGTCAGGCGGCGACGGGTGGTTCGCGCGCGCGACGGAGCGCGGCGAGCAGGCGGTCGATGGACGCGGGGGCCGTCATGCGCCCTGCGCGCCGCCAAGGAGTCGGTCCCAGTGCGCGATGGAGAGGATGTTCGGGTTCGTATCTGCTCGAAGGGCGCTATCTCGCCGAGACCCTCATCGCCCAAGGTGACACGGCCAACGTGTTCTCGGGCACGGACACGTGGTCGGGCGAGCACGTCGCGATCCGCATACTGCGCTTCGATCGAACGGACCGCGCCGCTGCGTTCCGGCGCATGTCGGAGCGACTCTTCGGTACGGCGTCGACGCGGCTCCTCCGCGCGTTCAGCATGGGCGATGCGAAGGACGGCCTTTCGTTCCTCGTCACCGAGCTCCTGCTGGGTCGCGATCTCGAGAGGCTTGGACGGGTGCGCTGAAGGTCGCGTGCGAGGATCACACGGCAGGCCGCGGTGGCTGTCGCGGAGATGCACGTGAACGGGCTCCACCACGGGGGACTCCGCGCGTCGACGTTCTTCGTCGCGGCGTCCAACGTGGGCGGGTCGCGGGCGCGCCGCCAGCGCTCGAAGAGGCGCTCGGCAGGTGGCTCGCGCCCGAAGGTGAAGGCGTCGCAGCGGCGGACATCGCGAATGAGCTAAAGACGATCATCGACGCCGCGAACAGTGAGTTCAGGGGATGGGGACCTGCCCGCCATCCCGACATACCGAGCTTTCGTCCCTTCGAAGGGAGTCGTTCTAGAATGTTCCGCTCGAACTCAATGGGCGACCTCCCCGCCATCGCCGCCTTGCAATCCTGCGCCGTACCAGGAACGGCCTCGATCTTGCCCAGGCTCATTAGAAGACGCTCGTGCTCCGCTCACCCGGTCAAATCGGGGCGCGCAGTCGAGCGGCGCACGCGCGACGACACTGGGACCCTGCCACGCGCGTCGTTCGCATGTCGGCGTGGCAGAGGTTGAGCCTCCGCTATCTAGCCAGGATTATTGGCTATCGATGATCCAGCCACCTGGCATGCGAGCCGCCGCGGTGACGCTCGGTGACGAGTGCGCTGCATCCGCCGGGACCAGCCTCGCAGGAGACTGCGCGCCCGCATCGCCGCCGACGAATGTCGACGGCGGCTCGGGCAAGGCGGCCCCCGGCGGCTGCGGAGGCACGAGCTACTGCCAGACGTCGAACGTGCAGATTGCATTCAATGCCGGCACCGGCTCGCAGAGTGCCAAGGTGGAGGTCGTGAGCGTCACGCTCCTCGACTCCGCGAGCGGCAACGTGCTCGACACGCTCAAGCCTTCGCACCCGCAGGTGTGGAGCGGCAACGGCTACGCGACGTGGGACGAGACGATCAAGCCCGCCGGTGACCTGAAGGCGAGCTACGACCTCTCCGCGCCCGCATGGTCCAAGTTGAGCGCCAGCAACTCCAGGCTCTCGTCCCGCGAAACGAAATACAAGGTCCACGTCACGCTTCGGATCGACGGCGTCGAGATCACGCTCGAGTCGACGGATCTGAGCCGGGAGCCCGCGGTCGCCACGTGAGCCGGTCGCGGGTCGCGCGCGGAGCGGCCCTCCTCCTCGCCTTCACTACGCTTGTCCTCGGCGGCTGCCAGCGCCCGAACGACGCGACGCCGGCACCTCCCGATGCCTCGCGCGCCGCGCCGGCGCCGCACCCGGCCGCGCATGCGGTGCCCCCCTGATGGATCCCCTCATATCGCGGCGATCCGATTGCTCTTTGTTTCCGAGCACTTGCGTGCATACTACAAGTTGTTCTTTCCATGCGGAGTTCTCGCTGGCATAAGACCCATGGAAGCGACGATGACGCGCGTGGTGGGCACGAAGAAGCGGATGAAGGCGATGGCGGGAACGCTCGTGGGCGATCGAAGGGGCACGCTCCGATTCGCGCGTTCGCTGAAGTGCTGTTCGACGAGGACCTTCACGCCAAGCGCGTCGAGTCGTTGGCCAACGGTGTCGCGGGCGTGCTCAACGCTGCG
>JAYTOQ010000620.1:0-4623 GCA_043747665.1 Polyangiaceae bacterium
CGACGCCGTCGAGGGGACGCACAACAACCCGCTGCGCCTCGCCAGCGACGGCATCATGCGCGGCGGGATCACCGATCCCGTCAAGGCACCACATCGTGCGGCGTACTCGAGCCTGCACGATCGCGAGTCCCACGACTCCGCGACGATGTGCGGTGCCTGTCACGACGTGGTCACGCTGCCGGGCGCGCACGTCGAGCGCGCCTTCGACGAGTGGAACGCATCGCTCTATGCGAAGCCCGGACAGCGTGCATGCGGCAACTGCCATATGGATGGACGCGACGGTCAGGCCGCGGTCGTCGCCGGCGCTCCGGTGCGACGAGTTCACGATCACTCGATGCCGGCGGTCGACATCGCGCTCACGCCGTTCAGCGGCGCCGATGCGCAGCGCGCCGGCATCCAGAAGCTCCTCGACGCCACGCTGCTCACGAAGCTGTGCGTGAAGCAGGCCGCCACCGGCGTAGTCGCCGAGGTCACCCTCGACAATGCATTCGCGGGCCACAAATTCCCGAGCGGCGCGGCGCAGGACCGGCGCGCGTGGCTCGAGCTCATCGCCTATCGCGGCGGCGTGCAGGTCTTCGCGAGCGGCGTCGTCGCCGACAAGCAGGCGGTCACGAGCATCGTCGACCCGAATTTATGGGTGCTGCGCGACAAGACCTTCGATGCGGCCGACAAGGAGACGCATCTCTTCTGGCAAGCGGCGCGCGTCGAGTCCGAGCTGCTGTCTGCGGCCGCCACCGCCGATCCGCAGGACCCCGCGTTCTTCCACTCGGTGACCAGGACGTTCGCGCTGCCGCTCCCTGCGCCCGATCGCGTGACGATGCGCGTGCGCATGCGCCCCCTCGATTTCGATCTCCTCGACGATCTCGTCTCGACGCAGGATCTGGATCCGGGCGTCCTCGATCGCGTCCCGACCTACGAGCTCGGCGGGTCGAACCGCGAATGGACGAACGCCGGCGGCTTCCGCTGCGTCGAGTGATCAGCGCGGTCGTCAGCCGTCGATGCAGAACTGGAACGCGGCGTCTTGCGCGGCGACGTTGGGCATCTGCACGGTCACGGTGAGGCGCCACAAGCCGGGCATCGGCAGGTACACGTTCGCGACGTCGTAGAGGCCGCCGCCCTTCGCGGTGACGGTGGGCTTCACCGAGCTGCCATGACCGTGGTCGGGCATGAACGGCGTCACCGAGACCGTCGCGCCGTCGACTGGAATGCCCGCGGCGTCGACCACCTGGAGAATCAGCGCGTTCGACTGCTTCTGCGGCGGCGCAGGCATTGCGTCCATCAGCTTGATGGAGAGCGCGCGGGTCGCCGTCTGCTTCGCGAGGCCGGCGGTGTAGATGTCCTTACGGTTATCCGCACTGCATGCGGTGCTGGTCGTCGTGCCCGCGCCCGACGTGCCACCCGTCCCACCATCGCCGCCGCTGCTGCTACAGCCGAGCGCCGCGCTGGCCACGGCCCCGAACGCGGCGATCACGGCGAACACGGCGATCGCGGCGTTCGCGGACGGCGCGTAGCGAAGGGCGGATCGGGCGGATGGGGGCATGAGGCGCTCTGGAGACGACGCACGGTCGGCGCCGACGATCGGTTTCGAAGTTTCGCGGACGCGTCGCGGTGAGCCTGGCACGCAGGCGCGAGCCCGCTCGCGAGGCTTGAATAGAGCGGGAATTACGCGCCGGCAATGGCACTGGCAACCACGAGCGCGCCCGCGCTCCGGCCGAGGCCGCGAGCGAAGGGCGGCGCCGTCCATCGCGTCGACGTCGGGGATCGAGCGCAGCCGCTCCATTACGTCGGCATCCGCGTCATGCGCGAGTGACC
This sequence comes from Polyangiaceae bacterium, assembly GCA_043747665.1. Taxonomy (GTDB): domain Bacteria; phylum Myxococcota_A; class Polyangia; order Polyangiales; family Polyangiaceae; genus Labilithrix. The sequence continues at coordinate 1,813 of JAYTOQ010000620.1, forward strand.
TAGTTGTTCGGCGCGCCACACACGAGCCAGGTGAGGAGCACCTTGCGACCGTCTGCGCCGAGGGCCGGCGCATTGGCGGGCGGCATCCGGCACGCGTGCACCTGGTTGAGCATCGGGCTGCGATTCGTGAACGCGCCGGCGTAGTCGACGAGCTTGCGATTCGCCTGCTCGCCGCCCGGCGCATGACACGGCGTGCAGGCTTGCTCGATCACGGGCGCGACGTCCTTCGCATAGGAAGGAAAGACCGCGGGGCACGCCGCCGGCAGATCCTCGGGACAGGAGCCGCCACTGCTCGACGACGTCGCATCACTGCTCGTGCAGGCAGCCATCGCTGCCAACGACATCGCGGCGGCGAGCGCCATGACGTGCGCCGCGCGTGCGTTCACGGGACCTTGACGAAGAACGCAGCGTGGCCATGCGGAGACTGTTCGCTGTCCGTGCACTGGTCGTTGAAGTGGAAGCGCACGTTCCACTGGCCCGCCGCATCGAAGCGCACCGGCCCGAGGGTGTACGTCCCAGGCGTCGTCTCGGTGGTCGCGACCTTGGTGTTCGGCGCCGGGTGCATGTCGTTCAGGTAGACCTCCGCGTAGGGCGTGGCCCCCTGCAGCGGCGAGCCGTCCTCGCGAACCGTCGCGACGATCTGGAACGTGACGTCGGCGTTCTCCGCGACCGCCGTCGACTGCCACGTCACGTGGTACTTGCAGTCGTCGTCCTCGCCTTCGGAGCCTGGCTGCGTCGGGCCGTAGTCAGGCGTGGCCTTGCCCGCGCCGCCGTCGGTATCGGCGTCCGCCGCGCCGGCCTCCGCGGCCGGGGGAGTCGCGTGGCATACGGCCTGGCTCACCTCGGTGAGCTTGCCGGCACAGTGCATGTCTGCCGCGCCCGCGACCGCAGCCGCGTTGGAGAACGAGAGCGCCGCGGGTGCCGGCGTCGACGAGGTCGGCGAGGTCGACGACGAGCACGCGACGACGAGCACGCACGTGCCGAGACCGGAGGCCAGGGCGAGAGCGACGCGAACAGCAGCCGCGTTCATTCGATGATCATCTTCCAGGTAGAAGCACCTGACCGCGTGGTCAATTGACGCACCGTGGTCTTTCCAGCCACGCCATCAACGCCATCAAGGCCATCAACGCTTCTGCAGCGCGCAGCCGAGCGCCTTGCCCTCGGCGACGCGCGGCTCCCGCCCCGCCAGGAGGTCGTCGACCGCGTCGCGCACGAAGAGCGTGGCATCGTCATGCAGGCGGTCCTTGTCCGAGTCGATGCCGCCGCGATAGCGCACCTGTCCTCGTGGATCGAGCACCACGGTGTACGTCGCGTACTCGGCGCCCACGGCGTCTGCGAGCTTTGCCCCAAGGTCGAGCGCGATCGGCGGCAGGCCGCGCTCCGCCGCCGCTCGGGCGTTGCCGTCGGCGTTGCTCGACGCCTCGGAGTCGACGAAGAGGACGCGAACGCCACGCGGCTCGTAGGTCCGCGCGAGCTCGACGAGGCGCGCCTCGTGCACGCGAAAACACGGGCAGTGCTCGGCATAGAACACGAGAACGGTGACCTTCGAGCGCGCGAGATCGGCAGGCAGCGTCGTCTTCGCGCCGCTGGTATCCACGACGGTGAGCGCCGGCCACGCCGGGACGTACGCGGGCGGCGCGGAAGCGCACGAGGACAGCGCCAGCAGCAGCGCGGCGCCCGCAGCGACCGAAGACGACGCGCGCGTCAGTGCCATCGTCAGTACCATACGTAGAGCGCCGTCACGGAGAGGCCGACGGTAGCCGGTTGGTTCTTGCCGAGCGAAGGGATCGGCGGATTCGTCGTGAAGCCCCCCTGGAACCGGAAGTGATCGCTCACGGGAGCCACGCCGCTGATGCCGACGATGGGCGCGGCGATGCCGGGCACGTAGCGATCACGACCCGCATAGAGGAAATCGTAGCGAGCGCTGACGTTGGCGTCGCCGATGCCGCCGCCCACCTCGGCGTTGCCGCGCGTCGTCCGTCGCGTCTCCACGAACGGTAGCTGCGCCGCGAGCTGCATGCGATCGAGGACCGGCACTCGCCATGCGCCGATCAGGTCCTGCTCGAAGTCCTGCTCCGAAGATCCCGCCGCCGGCGTCGCGTAGTGGCCATTCGAGTCGAAGCTCCCGAAAGCGTGCGCCGCGCGCTGCTGCACCGCCATGAGCGCGTCCTCGTGCACCGCGAGGCGACCAGGGGTCACCGCGCCCGAGCCCGCACAGCACGCTTGGGCCCACGCGCGCTCGCTCGCGGTGATCACCGCGACGACCGTCATGAGCACCAGCGCGACGCGGCGCCTGGTGGAGTCAGCGAATGTCGAACTGCGGCGCGACATGGTCGCTCGCAGACCCGCCGATGGTGGTGCGGATCTCCCAGAGGCCCGCCATGAAGAGGTTCACGTCGGTCACGGTGTAGCTGCCCGGGTCCGGGCCGGACTCGACCGAGGGCTTGACCGAGGTGCCGTGCCCCATCGCGGGCATCCACGGCAGTACGTCGAGCTCGAGGCCGGAGACCGGCGTGCCGTCAGCGACCCTGGTAAACACCAGACGGAGCGTGTTCACGCCGCGCGACGGAGCGGCATCGGGTGCACTATGCACGGAGACCCGGTAAGCCCCGCCGTCGCTGATCACGACGGCTGCCGCGGCGGCGGAGATGGTGCCGGTATCGGAAGCGCCCGCGCTGCTGCAGCCGGTCGACAGCCCCGCGGCGCCGAGACCCCACTCCGCACGCGCGAGCGAAGGAACGTGGCGCGCCTCGAGCGCCTCGAGCGGCGATGGTGGATCGCCGGCGGGTCGATTCACGCGCTCGAAGGCGG
>JAYTOQ010000621.1:0-3961 GCA_043747665.1 Polyangiaceae bacterium
CATCTCGAGATCCATTTGCCGGGTGCGCCCGTCAGCGATCGTCGTCGCGAGCGCGACAAGGAAGCGCGGCCCGGTCCGGACGCGATCTACGTCGTGCCCGACGCCGACCGCCTCTCACTCGACATCGCGAAGAACCTCGTCGTTCACTTCTTCGTGTCGCGGGCGATGATCGCGATTCCGCTCGCGGCGTCGGCACGCGCGGGTGACGCGGCGATCAGCTCCACGCTGCTCGCGGAGCGAGTGCAGGCGCTCTCTCGCCTTTTCAAGTACGAGCTGCAGTTCCGCGCCGACGCGACGTTCGAGACGATCTTCGCAGAGACGCTGAGCGTCATGGAGGCGGACGGCGAGGTGGTGCTCGACGCGGAAGGCAACGTGAGCCTCCCAGGCCCCGGTGAGGGCTTCGAGCGAACGACGATCCATGCGCGCATGCTGCGGAACTTCGTCGAGGGCTATCGCGTCGCGGCGCGCGGTCTGGCGGCGCTACTGAAGGGCGCGCTGGCGCCGAAGGATCTTGCAAAGCGCGCCATGACCGCCGGCGAGCGCATGTTCCTGGCCGGCGAGCTGGAGTGTCGCGAGGCTGTCAGCCGCCCGGTCGTCGAGAACGCGTTCTTGGCCTTCGTGGACCAGGGCTATCTGGGGCGCGCGGAGGGCAAGTACGTGCTCCCCGAGAGCTACGCGACGTCCGATGCCGTGAAGACGATCGAAGCCCGCATCGCGAGCTACCTGTGACCGGACGCGCGCTCGCGCTCGCCGCTGCGCTTGCCGCTGCGCTCGCGTTGCTCCGGCCGTCGTGCGGTGATCGCGCCCCGAGCGCGCGGCCCGCCTCCGCCTCGGCGCCCGCCCTCGCCTCGGCACCCGCGGCTGGCGCCGCAGCCGCAGACGCAGCCGCCCCTGGCCTGGCTCCGGTCGCCGGCGACTGGATCGAAACGCTCGCTCTCCCCGACAAAGGCCTCGCCTACGTCACGCCCGCGACGGGCGCGACGACGAGGCGTCCCGTCATCGTCGCGATTCACGGCGCCGTCGATGATCCCGGACTCATGTGCGGTGCGTGGCGTCTCATCGCGGACGTCTATCCTTTCGTGGTGTGTCCGGCGGGAACGCCCATCGGCGCAGACGCCCCGGGCCGCAAGTACGTGTGGAGCGGGACCGAGCAGATCGAGAAGCGTGCGCTCGAAGCGGTGGCCGCTCTGGCAGCGAGGTATCCGGAGCATGTCGATCGCGATGCGCCGGTGGTCTACGCCGCGTTCTCGCAGGGCGCGACGATGGCCGCGCCGTTCCTCGTTCGCCACGCGAAGCAATTCCCCCGCGCCGTCCTGACCGAGGGCGGCCACCACGCGTTCGAGCCCGCGGGCCTGGCCGCCGCCTATGCGAAAGCAGGCGGCGAACGCGTCCTCTTCACGTGCTCGCAGGGCGGCGGCTGCGCGGGGTACTTCGAGACCTCACGCGCGGCGCTGGCGAACGCGCACATCGAGGCGCGCGTGGTGTTCTCCGGTGCCCATGGCCACTCGATGCCCCCGCCGGTGCGTGAGTCGGTCCACGACGCGCTGCCATGGGTGGTCGCTGGGCTGGCGGGGTGGCAAGACTATGCCACCGCGGTGAAGCTCCCGTCGCATTGACGGCTCGGGCGCCATCATGGCGTGACCGGGCCGGGCCTCGTCAGTGCGGATCGGACTCCCTCGCTACTCCTTCACGCGCACTCGCACCGCGAGCTTCGGCTCCGGGTCCCTCGCGACGCGGCTCAAGCTCACGTCGACCATGAACTGCGGCGTGACCTTGTCCTTGCCCGTGCCATGCGCCGGCAGCGACCCGCTGAGCTGCACCACCGCGCCATTCTCCGGCTTGCGGGCGTCCATCCGCGCGCCCGCATAGGGGCAGCCCTCGGCCGACACGAACGGCATCGTCGCTTCGTCGGACTCCGCCGGCCGCGACTCCACGCCACGATCGACGTTCTTCGCGAGAACGATCACGTCGCGGCCTTGTCGGTACGCCCACACCACGACGCCCGCCGGCGTGCGCGCAATCTCCTTGAGCTCGACGCGCGCCGTGCTGGTCGCCGTGAGCGTCGCGTCGCTGGGGTCGAAATGCAGTCGCGTGCGCTCCAGCGTGACCTTGCCGTCCTTCTCCGAGAGATGTTCGAGGTCGAGATCGTCGGGAGTGCTGCGCGAGCTCGTGCCCCAGGACGACATCCAGCGGTAGCCGCCTACCGTCGATGTCAGGCAGTAGCCGCGCGACGTCGCCGCGTTCAGGTCGTGCCACTTCGTGTCGCGAGCGCCGTCCTTGGTCTTCACGACGACGCCTGCGACGGCGACCGGCGGGTTTGGCGTCTCCGTCACCGGACCGGGCGCAGGCGGTGCGGGCGCCGTCGGCAGCGCCGCCAGCGTCGAGAGCAGCGACGTCGTCCCCGCGTGCGCCTCCGAGGGCACCATCGCGGCTGCCAGCGCCGCGAGCGCGGTAACAGTGTACCATACACGCATCTTGACGACGGTGCTCGTCATCACAGCGACCCCAGGTAGGCTTCGAGATCCGCGAGCTCATCGGGGGCGAGGTGCTTCGTGTGCCCCATCTTGCCGTCCGACTTGGTGAGGAGCGTGTGGAGATCCTTGTAACGGCCGTCGTGGAAGTAGGGCGCCGAGCCGCTCACGAAGCGCAGCGAAGGCGTATCGAATTTGGCGCGGAGATCGGCGCCGGCGCGGCTCTTGACGTCATGGCTCACGCCGTCGGGAAGGTCTCCTCCTTCACCATGACACGACGAGCACTCGGCCTGCGGCGAGCGGAAGATGGCGAGGCCGCGCTCCACCGAGCTCGCGTCCTTGATCTTCCGCGCCGGAGGAGCGTGGAGCGAGCCGACATAGGCCATCAGCGCGTTCTTGTCGTCACCCGTGATGCCTTTGCCGCCGAGGCGCTTGAACGTCTGCACGAGGTGCGTCGACAGGTCCGCGGCGTCACCGTTCCAGCCGTACGGAGCCGCACCGGAGAGGCGGCCCGCGAGCATGGGCGTCTGGCGCGGACCGTTCGGCGACGACCACACGAGCGTATCGTCGCGGCCGTCGGGATGACAGCTCGCGCAGGCGCGGCCGTCGCTCGAGACGCGATCGTCACCAGTGGCGTGGAAGAGCGCGCGGCCGCGTTCGAGCTTTGCCGAGGCGCGCGTGGTCCGCGGGATGGTCGTGCTCGACAGCGCGAACGGACGCGGCGTGTCGCTCCCGACGCCGATGGCGAGGGTCGTGATGGCGTGAGCGAATTGCGACCAGACGATGGCGCGCCCATGCGCCTCGTCGAGCGCGATGCCGACGGGACCCGACGGCACCGACCAGCGACCGAGCGCCACCTCGTGGGGATTGACGGCGTCGGCGTCGAACAGCGCGACGACATCGTCGCCGAGGCACGTCACGAAGAGGCCGGCCTTGCCGACGGTGGCGGCGCGAGGCAACGCGCATTTTCCGGGAATGCCGTCGAGCGCCCCCGAGAGACGCGTCGACCGCGGAAGGACCTTCGCGGCATCCTCGTCGATGACGGGCACGTTGAAGACCTCGGCCTCGCGTCCTTCGCCGCCGCCGCCATAGCCGGACGAGTTCTCCTGCGGATCACCGGTGAACGCGAGCACATGGGGAGCGAAGACTCGGCCGCTCTCGGCGCGCGCGAGCGCGAAGCCCTGACACGCAGCGCGGCTCTGGTCGACGGACCCCATGAGACGGCCGAAGACCTGCTCCACGCCGTCGACGCCGAGTGACTGCTTCGCCTTGCCCTTCCCGTCGAGCGCGATCACGTCGAGCTTGTTGCCGACGACATGCGAGACGAACGCTCGCTTTCCGTCCGCCGACACGACGACACCTCGCGGCTCACGCGCGACGGCATGCTCGGCGCGCACCGCGTAGGACGCGGCGTCGAGGACGGTGACCACGCGGCCCCAGCCGCTGGTGACGACCACGGTGTCCTCGTCGGGCGAGAGCGCGAGGCCGAC
>JAYTOQ010000622.1:0-1916 GCA_043747665.1 Polyangiaceae bacterium
TTCTCGCTCGAGTCCATCACGCCGTCGATCGATTGACCGATGCTCACCGCCTTCACGAAGCGTTCGAAGAACGCGCCGTCGCCGCCGACGATGTTGAACTTCGCGTTCGTGAACGCCTGCGCCAGGATCTGCGCCGAGGCCGCGGCCATGTCGCGCTTCGCATGGATGGTCTCGAGCTCGATGATCTTCTCCTTGTCGAGCTTCAGCCGGAACTCCTCGTGCTCGCGGCTCGCCTCGTCGAGGGCCTTCATCGAGATGGCCTTCTCGGCGATGCCCGCGGCCTCCGCGAGGAGCTTCTCGCGCACGTTGCTCGCCTCGGCGATGCCGCGCGCCGTGATGACGGCGTTGTCCGCGTCACGCACCTTCACGCCGGCGAGGCCCTTCTGCTCCTCGCCTGCCGCTTCGGCGCGCATCTTTTCGAGAGACACGCGCGCCTCGACGAGACCGAGCTTCTCGGTCGCCACCGCGTCGGCTTCCTTCACGCGAGCCCTCGCGAGGCCCTCCGCGGCAGACTCGGCCTGCGCGCCCTCGGCGAGCCGGATCTTCGCGCGCGCCAGCTTGTCGGCCGTGTCGAGCTCGGCGTCGGCAGTGATGGTCTTCTGACGAGCCGCGTGCTTCGCGGCCTCCTCGTTCGCTTCCGCTGCCTTCACGAGCTTGACCATCGTGGTGGTCGCCTCGGCGTCGGCCTTGATCTTCAGCGCCTCGCGCTCGCGGTTCGCGCCGGAGATGGCGCGCACGTCCTTGATGTTCTCCTCCTCGACGGCGACGGTCTTGTCGACGGCGATGCGGGCGCGGACGACATCCGCGATCTCCTTCTTCTGCTGCTCGACCTCCTTGTCGCGCGAGATGCCGACGAGCGACACCTCGCGCTCGCGGCCGATCACCTCGAGCTGACGCGCCTTCTCGACGCGCTCGGTCTCGACGGCGATCTCGCGCTCGCGGTTCTTCTGGGCAACGGCCACGCCGCGGAGCTTCGCCTCATTGGCAATGAGGGCCTCCTCCTCGTTCTTGTGGTGGACGAGGAGCGTCTTCTTCTGCTCGTCGGACGCGATGCGCGCCGCCTCGTTCTGCTCGCGCGACTGCGAGACGGAGATCTCCTTTGCCTTCTTGGCCTCGGCCTCGGCGCGGCGCTGGTCGAACCGGAAGATCGCCTCGTCGGCGTTCAGGTTCTGGCTGCCGGTCTCCATGCGCTCCTTCTGGCGGAGCTCGTTGGTCTGCACGTTGTGCTGGACCGTGATCTCGGTGATCTTCCGGATGCCGTCGGCATCCATGATGTTGTCCTTGTCGAGCGCCTCGAGCGGCGTTTGCTCGAGGTAGTCGATGGCCGCGTCGTCGAGGATGAAGCCGTTGAGGTCCTTGCCGATGACCTCGATGATCTTGTCCTTGAAGTCGTCGCGCTTCGTGTAGAGCTGGTCGAAGTTGAAGTGCTTGCCGACGGTCTTCAAGGCCTCGGCGAACTTCGCGGTAAAGAGCTCCTCGAGCGCCTTCGGGTCGCTGGCGCGTGCACAGCCGAGCGACTGCGCGACCTTCAACACGTCATCTTGCGTCTTGTTGACGCGAACGAAGAACGTGACGTTGATGTCCGCGCGGATGTTGTCGTTGCAGATGAGGCCTTCCTTGCCGCGACGATCGATGTCGATGGTCTTGACCGAGAGATCCATGACCTCGGCGCGGTTGATGATCGGGTAGACCATCGCGCCGCTGAACGCGACGACCGCCTCCTTGTTCTTGTTGATCACGAGCGCCTTGCCCTGCTCCACCTGGCGGTAGAACCGGCCCACCATCGCGACGAACCCGAGAAAGAGAACGAACCCGACAGCGACCGCGATGACGATCGGAAGCAACTGCTCAGTCATGACAACCCCTCGCTCCTTGCAACATCGACCCTGCGTGCGACCCCGATTGACGGCGGCACC
>JAYTOQ010000623.1:0-3671 GCA_043747665.1 Polyangiaceae bacterium
GCCAAAGGCCGCTCCCCGAAAGAATGGGGCGCTGCTCTCGGTCACTTTCAAATGCTCTTCGCCGACCGTTTTCCCGCCGGATGAAAGTGCAAGTTACACAGAAATTCTGACAGGCTCTCTGCGCACCGCGCTTCTCGAGTCGCGCGTTCTGGCGACGAAGCTCGGTGATTTCCTTGTCGCGTTCGTCCACGACCTTCGCCTTCGGACCGCGCTTCTTCGGTTCGAGGCGCGCGAGGTCACCACGGTCACGGGCACTACGCCAAGCAGCGACATGCGACGAGTACAGGCCTTCGCGCCGAAGAAGCGCCCCGACTTCGCCGCGCTCCTTACAAGCGTCGACCTCCACCAGGATCTTCCTTTTGTACGCCGCGGTGAAACGTCTGCGTTCCGGTTTCGACTGCACCTCGGTCATGGGGATCGAGGATAAATGGGATGATGAGTTCACGAGAGTTCCATCTCGCCCTGCTACACAAAACTACGAGGGGGCGCTGGTCTCACGCACGTTGGCAGAGAGGGTGCGCCGGGAACGAGAACGGAGCTTCTCTTGCCAGCGTCTCCTCGCTCACGATGCACGCCGAGGCGCATCGGGACCGAACGGTCGACGTCTACATTTCCAATGCAGCGCAGTTCTCTCCGCCATGTCCTGTCTTTCATGCGACCGCGACTTTGAACGGTAGCCCGATGCAGCTCGTCGACGCCGGCGGGTACGTGGACAATTTGGGCGCTGGACGCTGCGCGAGGCCGAAGTTTTCGCTGATGGTTCCGCGGGGCGAGGTCGATCCGGACGTCGTGATCCTCATCGAGGACGAAAGCTCCAAGCTCAGCATGCGAGTCCAGCATCTCTTGTCGACGCCCAGCCTCTCGCTCGACAATCCAGGCGATCACGTTCTCCGCCAGATCTCGAGGGCGACGCTAAGCCTCGCTCCGGCCGGGCTCGCCTTCAAACCCCACTTTCGCATCGAATACGCTCCGGACACCGATGACCGGGCCTACCCGCACCCCGTAGGGTTCGTCATCACCGACACCGACTTGGGGACCGAGTGGTCGGTGGGGCACGTGGCGTTCACGGTCCTTTGCGACGACACCATGCCCAGCACGGGGGTCATTATGCTCGGGAAGGATGCCGACTACTTCCGGCTCTCCGCGCCAATCTTTGATTGCATGGGCGCTACGAGTTGCAGCGCCGACCTGCTCTCCAATGTGAACGACTCGCCGAGGGCGACGGCGTCCTACGAACCGTCCGCACATCGCTGAGCAGGTGCCGCCGTCTTCGGCGCTCGTGGAAGCCGTGGTTCGAGCGCGACTCAGTTTCGAAGCACCCCGGCGCCTTCGCTCATGAACGAAGTGCCATCCGCCAAAATACCTCGGAGGCGTAACGTGAATGTCGCCGCGGGATTCGAATTGACGGCTGCGCTTACGTTCTTGAGAACGGTTCCTTGGGTGACGCTGCACGGAACATCGATACTCCAAACGAACCCGCTGCTCGTGTTGGTGCTGACGGACAACGAAAGCTCGATTAGCGGGCTCGAAGCGCCCGCGGCAATGCGCCACGCGTCGCAGGTTCCAGGAGAGAAACCCGCCGCGGCGAAGTTGATGACGAATACCGAAGGAAGGGGGTCGCCCGCAAACTGCAGTTCGATCTTGTCGATGATCTGAATCGCTTGGCTCGTGTGGTTGCGCAGGATGAAGTCGATGGGGTAGCCGGAAAACGCACTCGACCCCTTCGAATAGGAAGCGTTGACAATCTCAATTCCCGTCGCGCCGCTCGCATCGACCTTCGTGCCGCTCGCATCGGCACCGTCCGGCGAAGAGGCGTCCGTGAGTTGCATCGTCGCTCCTGCGTCGGGATTTGATTCCGGGCTCGTCGAATCGCTGCTGCAGGCAAAGAAAGTGGCGAGCGAAAGAAAAGTACCCAGCGGAAGAAGTCGGACGGATCGATTTGTCATGCCCGGGGACAGCAACACTCGTACCAAATTGGACGCTGTTGCTACGCACACGATCGCGCGAACGTTCCGGCAGGGCTCGTGGTTGTGAACCTGCGTTCTCGCCGAACGCGTGAACGCTTCGCGATCGAAGCGAAGCTCGATGACGCGAGAAATCACCCGATCGCGACCCAAGGTCCCACCGCTGGATGACGATACGTCGTTCCAGGAAGCACGAAGGAGGCCTGGGGCTCGATGCCTTCACGTTCGCACGTCTCGAGAAAGAGCTTCGCGTCTGGCTCGCCGTTGTTCTGATCGAGGTCGAGAAGAACTTCCGAAAGCTGCGCGGCCACGCGGGCATGTCGAAGCTCGTCGCGGCGCTCCGTGCTCACGACGCCAAGCTCAAGCCCCCCGTCGTTGACGCGATGGAGAAGGCCGCGTAACTGCCGGTTCGCCGCCACTTGATTTCAACAGCATTCGGGACAAAGCCGCGCGGGGACGACGCCGTGGTGGTATCAAGCCTGGTGATGACACGAGCTTTTGAAGCTTTGGCCGCCCGCCCCGTCTAATTCAGGCCGGACCGTTTCGAAGCGCGTTTCATTCCAACCTCTGGAGAACGACCATGAACTTACGCCCCGTGTTGCTGAGCCTCCCCGTTCTGCTTCTTGCCCCCTTGTTTTCGCAGGCTTGCACCATCTCCAGCACCGCGAATAACCCGGACGCCGGCATCACTAATAACCCGGACGCCAGCACCACCAATGACCCGGACGGCGGCACCTGCGCTGTCTCGAGCCACACGCGCGAGACCGCGTCTCCCATAATGCTAGGCACGGCCTATTCGGCCTGCCTCGCGGAGAACGACAAGAACTTTTACTCGTTCACCGCGCCGGCTGACGCCGAGGGCGGCTACGTCGTGGCCGACATCACGAACGTCTCCGTCTCCGGGCAAGTCAGCGGCCACTTCTTCACGACATCGGACAACGGCGAGGTCCTCAACGATCACTCCGCGAACGCCGGCGCGGCTCTGAAGCTCTACGTCGCCGTCGCCTCGGGCGTAACCTACACGTTCCTCGCCGATCATTACGCCGGCGGCCCCGCGTTCACGTACGACATGAAGCTCACGTACACGAAGAACGTCGACCCCTCCGCCGGCGCGAAGACCAAGGCGACGGCCGCGCAGCTCGTGCTTGGCACCGCATCGTCGGGCCTGTTCATGGCGGGCTACAAGGCCGCCACCATCCCGGACGCGGACTACGAGCGCTACTTCAAGATCGACCTCTCGGCGGGCCCCGCCACCGTGAAGCTCGAGAACGTCGCGAGCGACGTGGAGTCGCAGTTCCAGGTCATCGACTCGGCCAACGCCGTAGTCGCGACGGTCACCGCCCCCAACGTCGGCGCCAACCCGCCGTCGACGCCGGCCGTGATCATCCCCGCCATGGGCACCTACTACATCGTTCCGGGCATCTACGCCGGCGGCAAGCCGAGGGCGGCGGGCCAGGGCGCCGTGCCGGACAGCTTCACGCACAAGTACACGGTCACCGTCACGCAGCCGTGATTTGCTGAAGGTACTGGTCTGCCTCCCAAAGGTGGACCTACAGTCCTTACAAAGCTGACCTGCTCTCCTCAGACGATGGAGAAGCGGGATGCGGCCGGATGCGCGTGCGTGCCAAAGAAACGGCCTCGCCGTCGCACGGCTGCAAGTCGCCCGCGACCGACGCCACCGACATCGCGTAACTCGGCGACGATCTG
>JAYTOQ010000624.1:0-1878 GCA_043747665.1 Polyangiaceae bacterium
GCGCCGATGAGCGTGTGCGCTTCGTCGATGAACAAGATGATCGGCCGCGGGCTGGCCTTGACCTCCGCGATGACCGACTGGAGCCGCCGCTCGAACTCGCCCTTCACGCCTGCGCCTGCCTGGAGCGCGCCGAGATCGAGCGTCACGACCTGCGTGTTCTGGAGCGCCTCCGGGATGTCCCCCTCGGCAATGCGGAGGGCGAGGCCTTCGACGAGCGCCGTCTTTCCAACGCCTGGTTCACCGACCAGGATCGGGTTGTTCTTCCGGCGACGGCAGAGGATGTCGACCATCTGCCGCACCTCCGCCTCGCGGCCGAAGACGGGATCGAGCTTCCCCTCCTTGGCACGCTCGGTGAGATTCGTTGCGAAACGTGAGAGCGCGCTTTCGCTCGTCGCTCCCGCTGCGCCGCCGCTCGAGGCTCCGTCGCTCGTTTGGCTGGTGAACTGCGGAGTCGTCTTCGCCTCCGGCGTGTGCGCCGTCAGCGTACCGAGCGTCTTCCGGAGCTCGTCGCGCGGGATCTCGTCGAAACCCTGGAGCTCGATCGCCGTGTACCGAACGGGGGCGAGGAGGAGCCGGAGCAAGAGCGAGCCTGAACGGAGCGCAGCCTCGCCGAGCTCCGCGGACGCGTGAACCCATGCATCCTGCAACCACTCGAAGAGCGTGGGGCTGAAGACCGGTCTTCCCGAGTTCCCGCTGGCCAGCTCGCCGACGTACTTCTGAAGACCGGCCCGCGCGTGCGAGGTGTCGATGCGGTAGTGCTCGAGCAGTGCCACGAAATCGCTCTCGCGCTCGTCGAGGAGCGCGAGCACGACGTGTTCGACCGTGACCTCCCGCTGCCGCGCCGTGACGCTGTTGCCGGCAGCTCGTTCGAACGCGCGACGACAGGTCGGGTTCAGCTTGTCGATGAGGGTGCGGGGTTCGACGAGGAGCATGGTGGCTTTCAGGGGACCCCGGAGCTGTCCGGGACGTCCGAGGAGACAGGGTTCGACCGGATCAGAGCGCCGGTTTCCTACGATTTTTCGGAGGCGGAAGATTCTTGTGGGACGAACCCGAGGACGCCGGCTCCGGCAGGCGAATGGCCAAGATCATCCCGGGCCGGAGACTGCTGGTCGAATCGAGAGCGTTGTCGCTCGCGATGATGTCGACGGAGGTGCCATTCTCGCGCGCGAGCGAGGGGAGGGTATCGCCTTCTTTGACGCGATAGAACATTCGCTTGTCCGTGCCGCGCGAGATGACGGGCGCCAGGTTCGGCGCGCCGGCCGTCGCGATTCCACCGTCTCCGAGCGCGCCGATGTCCTTGCCGTCCTGGAGGAGCGGGAGGAGCTCGCGTGCACGCGCGAGCGTGTCGCTCGGGACGTGGACCACCATCGGAAAGCTCGTGGTAGGCACGATGTCCGAGCCGTACTCGGGGTTCAGCTCGCGGAGCGTCACGGCCGCTACGGCGGCGGCGCGCGCGACGAGAGGGATCGAGGTCCCCGCCGGCACGTCGAGCTCGCTGACGCTCGTCGGTTCGGCGCGCTTCACGGTATCGAGCCCGAAGCGATCGAGATTCGCAAGAAGGACCGCCGTGCCCATCACCTCCGCGACGTACACCGTGGCGGCCCGCGGCAAGGCCGGCGCGAGCTCCCAGAAGTCGGTGCTGCCGAACTTCGTGACGGCGTCGCCCGTGCGCTTGTAGCCGATGGCATATCCCACCAGCGCGAGCTCCCACGAGCCGAAGCGCTCCCGAAGATCGGCTAGGTAACGTGCCGCAGCTTCGGTGCCTGTCGAGACACCGCGACGCTCGTCGTAGGAGAGCAACATCGAGAGCCCGTAGACGTGCGCGACGTCGGGCGACAGCTGCCACAGACCCATCGCGTTGTCCGCGGCGGAGGCCGC
>JAYTOQ010000625.1:0-3641 GCA_043747665.1 Polyangiaceae bacterium
CTGGCGCAGGCCCCTTCACGACCGAGCGCAACACGCCCGCGTACGGCTCGTACGGCGTCGTGGGAGCGCCCGACCCTGCCCGTTGATTCGACGGTCCCCCGCCGCGACGCGCGCGAACCGTCACAGCTCGAACGCGAAGCTCTGCTTCTCGGTGACGCCGCCCGGCGTTAGCGTCAAGTCCATGGCGAACGTGCGATTGCCCACGCGCGCCGACAGATGCGCGCGTACCGGGAGCTCGGCGCCGTGCGGATCGACGAGCCTCACCTCGACGAGGTATTTCCCGCGCGACGGCTCGTTCCCCTCGAAGAAGACGTTCTCCATGTTCTGACCATGGCAGCCGTCCTCGGGGCAGTTCTTGTCCAGCTGCAGACCGTAGGTGCTCTGCCGGTTGGTCTTGTGGACCTTTGCGCCCGCCGGATCGGTGACGGCGATGTCGATGTCGGCCGGACTGTCGCCCCACGCGACCACGAACTGGAGGACGCCGGTGCCGACTCCGCAGCCCTCGTCGATCACGCCGTTGCAGTTGTCGTCAGTCGCGTTGAAGCACAGCTCGGGGCCGGTGGGCGTGCACGCCGACGTCACCACGATGCCGTCCGACGTGACGACGTTCTTCGCGAGCAGGTTCGCGCCGGGCGCACTGGCGGGCAGCGCCGGCCCGCACGCGACGAGCGCGAGCCATGACGCCAACGCAGCCAGCGCGTTCGCCCGCATCACCGCGCGCACCGCCCGCTTCGCCCGCATCACTTCGGCGAGACGACGTTCGATCCGCCCGCCGACGTCTTCGCGTCCTTCGCGTCGGGCAACGACTCGGTCGACGCCTTCGGGTTCATCAGCTCGAAGAACGCCTGACGCGCGAGGTCCTGCGAGGGCCCCTGCTCCGCCTTGAGCGCCATGAGCGCGCCCTTCTCGCCCATGAACTTGAGGATCTGCACCGCCTGGCGGCGCTTCTTCTCGTCGGCAGAGCGGGCATCGCGGAGGAGCCGCACGCGCATCTGCACGCGCGTCACCGAGTGCGGGCCGTTGTCGTAATCGATGCCCTGGATGGCGCGCGAGAGGATCAGCTTGAAGCCGTCCTGCAGGACGTCGTTGACCTTCACGCGCGACGCGGCGAACGCGTTGTCGATCCAGCGAGCGACGTCGCCGTTGTCGTAGTTCTTGTCGCTCCAGTAGCCGAACGTCTGGTTGTAGACGGTCTTGAGCGTGCCGAGCCCCTCGGGGTCGTCGTTGTACGCGCCGAGCATGCGACGGACCGAGTCGACGTCGCCGCCGAGCAGGATGGCGAGCGCCGCGTCGGTGCGGGTGGCGGGGTTCTTGAGCTTCTCCATGAGCTGCGAGGTGATGGCGGGCGTGATGCCGCCGAAGCCGATGGCGCGCGCCGCCTGGTGCTGGACCTCGAGCTCCATCGAGCCGTTGAGGAGATCGACGAGGCCGGCAGTAGCCGCCGGGATCGGCTTGCGAACGAGCGTCTCGAGGTAACAGCCACGGATGAGCGACGACTTGGGGTCGGGCTTATCCATCTCCTTCACCTTCTTGACGATGTCCTTCATCTGCTCGTCGGTGGCGACCCAACCGAGCGAGAAGCAGGCCTCGATGCGCGACTGCTCATTGTTCTGCTTGTCTTCGATGTACTTTACAAGCACCGGGAACGCCTTGGGATCGCCCCACTGCGCAAAGCCGTGCGACGCACCGACGCCGACGGCGCGGAGGCTCATGCCCATGACGGCCATGCCGCCCTGGAGAAGCGCTTCCATGGTGGCATCGACCTTCTCCGGCTTGCGACGGAGCGACGACTCGAGCGTGTTCCACGACTGCGGGTCCTGCATCCAGCCGACGTAGCGAAGCGCGCTCTGCGCGGTCGCCCATACCGGTGGGAACTCCTGCTGGCCCTCCTTCGGGAACGGCGTGGACGGGTTGGCCCACGTGCGCATCTTGGGGAGCGCCTCCTTGGCCTCGGCCGCCGCCATGAAGCGGAGCGCGTTGGCGTGGGGCTGCGGCTTGCTCGTCATCCAGAAGTAGACGCCGTCGTAGGCCTCGCTGCGGATCTCGGGGCGCTTGTCCGGGTTCACGACGGCGAGGTCGGCGAGCATGCGCGCAGAGACGACGCGCTCGTTGTCGTCCTGGCGGTAATCGGGATCGAGGTCCTTGTTGTAGAGATTGAGCGGGTCCTGCTTCATGCGCCACGCGAGCGTGGGCACGGCGCGGAGGTCGCCGATCTCGGCGAGGCGGAGGCCGGCCTCGGTCTTCCAGTGCGGCGGCGGGTTCGTGGCGATGTACGCCGCGAGCGCGTCACCGGAGCGCGGGTCCTCGAGCGAGCGGAGCATGTCGAAGATCAGCTTGATCTGGAACTTCTCCGTGTCGCGCTTGGACTTGTCGACGCTCTGCAGCGCGAGCACCAGGCCCTTGCCGCCGACGCCGTCACGAAGCGCCTCGAGGAATTTCTGACGTGAGTCCTTGTCGGCCTTCGCGAGCGCGCCGAGCAGCGGCTGCATGGCCTGCTCGTTGGCGATCTTGCCGAGACCGACTGCGGCCTCGCGCGCGACGTCCACCGACTTGTCCTGGACCAGCTTGATGAGCGCGGTGGTGTACTTCGGATCCGCGTTGCGCGAGAGCACGGTCGCGACGAGCTGGCGGACGCTCTCGCTCTCGTCACCGGCGAGCGTGGCGAGCTGGTCGGTCGAGACCATCGCCGCGAGCTGCTCGGGATCGAACGCGGGGTTGCCGTCGAGGCGCTGCACCTTGGAGAGGTGACCGAGGCGGTACTCCTTGAGCACCTCGTCGAACGCGGCGCCGTCGTGGAGGTTGGCGAGCGCCCAGGCGATCTGCGGCTTGTCGCTGGCGTCGGACTCCTTGAGCGCCTTGGTGAGCGCCGGCTTTGCAGCATCACCGCCGGGCGTTCCGTACTCGAGGAGCGCCGTGGCGGCGGTGCCGCGCACGCGATGATCGGACGAGTCGAGGCCCTTGATGATGAGCTGGAGGCCCTCGGGATCCTTCGCCCATGCGAGCTGCGTGAACGCCTCTTCCTGGAGCTTCGGGACGTCGTCCTTCTTCGCCCACTCGCGCCACTTGGGGAGCGCCTCGGCCATCGGCAGGACGGCGACGTTCTTCTTCTCGTCGGCGATCTGCTTGGGGCTCATCTGCTCGGAGGACTTGGTGCCTCCGATGAGGAAGATGGCGGCCGCAGCGCCCGCGATGAGCACGCCGACGATGACGGCGGCGACGCCGAAGCGACCCTTCTTGAAATTGCCGTCGTCGCCTCCACCGCCCGAGTAGCTCGGAACGCCCGGACCTGGCGGACCGGGCGGCAACGCGTCGTCGTCCGGCGGCCACTTCGCCGCGCGCCTGACGGGCCCCCTCACGGGAATGAGCGACGGCGGAAGGGGCTGGCGGGGCTGGCGGGGCTGGCGAATGTCAGAGTGCGGCGTCTGGTTCATGGGGTCGCGAAGCCTCCAAAGGCGGGCGCGACGATAGCGCAAAACTCAGCGCGCGGGGATCTCCTGGAGCTGCCCGCGCAGCCTCTGCATTCCCTCGATGTACGGCGTGATCAGGGCCTTGTCGGAGGCGAGGTTGGTCTGCTCCTCGGGATCGCGCGAGAGGTCGTAGAGCTCGAAGCGCTTGCCGCCGACGTCGATCAGCTTGGTCCC
>JAYTOQ010000626.1:0-8163 GCA_043747665.1 Polyangiaceae bacterium
CCTTGCGCGCCGTGGGAGCCTTGCGCGCCGCGGGAGCCTTCGGCGGCGTGTCCATCCGCGACAGGAGCTCCCACACGCCTTCGGTCATCGCGGCGAGGCCGGAGCGCACCACCTCGCCGTGCAGGCCCTCCTTGTCACCGAAGTAGTGATGGATGAGCGCCTGCTGCACGTCGGCGCCGCGCGCGATGGTCCCGAGCCGTGCGCCGTCGAAGCCCTTGGCCGCGAACTCGCCCTCCGCCGCCTCGAGGATGCGTCGCTTCGTCTCGAGAGCGTTGCGCTCCTTGCGCGGCGCAGGTACCTGTGCGGGCAGAGAAGCCGAGTTGGCGTGTGAGAGCGGCGAGAGTGCCATCGAGCGGTCCGAAGGTAGACGACTCCCGACCTTACGCCCACGACGAACGGTCGACTTCGGCGCGTCTTCGGCGTGCGCATGCTCGCGGCGCAGCGTCGATGACGTGAGACCGAGCTTCATCCGGAAGAGCGTAACGAACTTTGGCCGGCCGTCAGCACGCAATGCGAGATGGAAGGGCGCGCGATTTGTCGCGTCTCGACGCGTCTCGACGCGTCAGGAGCGCTCAGGCGCTCGCTTCCCAGCTCTCGTACTCGATGACCTCGAGCTCCTCGAAGCCGCGCCGGACGCGCGGCGTCAGCAAGCCCAAGCGCTTCACGTTGGGGACGATCTTACTGAAGAGAAGCTTCCGGAACATCTGCATCATCACGCTGTTCTGCGCGGCCGCCTCGCACTCGGCCTGGGGCAAACCCACGGTCTCCCAGACCTCCTGGGCGAGGAAGCGGTCGCGCAGCAAGCGCGAGCTCTCGATGATGAACTCCTCGCGGTCGCGCAGCTCGCTCTCGGCCATGCCGTCGTAGTGACCACGCAGCGACATCACACCGAAGGCGACGTGCCGCGCTTCGTCCTGCATGATCATGTGGGTGATGCGCTTGATCAGCGGCTCCTGCGCCGTCTGATGAATGAGCCCGAATGCGCCGAGCGCGACGCCCTCGACCAGGATCTGCATGCCGAGGAACTTGAAGTCCCAGCGTGAGTCGGTGAGTACCGTGTCGAGCAGCTGCTTCAGGTGCGTGCTCGGCGGGTAGATCAGCTCGACCTTCGTGGTGAGGTAGCGGTCGTACGCCTCGACGTGGCGCGCCTCGTCGAACACCTGGGCGGACGCGTACAGCTTGGCGTCGGTGGTCGGCGCCGACGCGACGATCTGCGACGTGGCGAGGAGCGCGCCCTGCTCGCCGTGCAGGAAGTTCGAGAGGATGTAGCTCGTCATGTGGCGACGCAGCTTCGGCAGCTCGGTCTTCTTGTCGAGGCGGCGCCAGACGTCGGTCCCGAAGATGGGGTTGAACGTGTCGGCGACGATCTGGTCCTCGGGGTCGACGTTCGTCGACCAGTCGAGATCGGTCCGCGCGTTCCACATGAGGTCCTTCGACTTCTCGTAGAGCGTGCGGAGCTCGGCGCGCTTCGCCGAGTAGTCCCAGTCGTACGCGACCTCGGCGGTGGTCCGCAGCACCTCGGGGGGAAGCTTGGCGACGTGCTCCACCGCGCGCGGGAGGTGCGTGCTCGAGGAGACGTCGCGGAGGACGACCTGGCTCTCGGCCGCGGGCGGCGCTTCGGGGGACGGAGCACCGCGCGCTGCGCTCGCCGCGTCGCGCAGCGTGGTGCGGATGCGCGAGAGGCCGGACAGTTCGGACAGCTTTGTACGGAGAGACATGGCGGCGGCGCGACCTCCTACAACTTACTTTTTAGTAAATTCTCAATTAGGTCAAGTTGGCACCGCGCCGCACGCTCTTTTCTCTGGGTTTTTGCGTTCCGCGGCGTGCTAGCGCGTGATGCGAAGGTTGTGCGCGAGGCTGATGCCGCTCCCGCCCGCGCCGCGCACCCCGACCGTGACGCGGGCGGCGGGGTCGAGCTGGCCGACACAGTCCTCGGACGCGCCGTCGCCGACCGCGACCGTCACGCGTGCGCCGCTGCGCTCGACGTGGAGCGTCGAGACGGTCGAGCTCGACGCGAACGGGCAGAGCGCGCCGCCCACCTCGAGCTCGCGACCGTCCTGCTGCCGGAGCACGACATACGGTGTATCGCCGCCGTCGAGGTCGATGGCGACGTGGCTGAAGGTGAGGTCGGTCACGAAGGCGCTCGCGCCGGGTCCGAGCTCGAGGCCCTTGCCGTCGATGAAGCGAATGGAGCTGCCCGGCGTGCCGGTAACGCGATCGGGCGCGATGCCCGCGGTGCCGTCGACGAGGAGCGGGTTCTTCACCGTGCCGAAGCGCGAGCGCGTATCGAAACGATAGCCGCGGACGTAGAGCTGCGGTGTGGCGAAGACCATGCTCTCGTCGCGATCAGTGCGGTCGTCGAGCCATAGCGCGAGGCCGGGATCGCCCGACGCGATCGCCGTGCCTCGGGGGCCCCGTGGCGGAGCATCGGCGATGGGCTGGAACGCGCCGAACCACGGCTGCCAGCGCAGCCAGCGCTGACCGGTCCACAGCACGGGCGCGCCGTCGCTCCCCGGGAAGAGGCGCACGCGATCGAGCGTGCTCGGGTCGATGGGAACCGCGGCCTCGAGCGTGCCATCGGCGGAGATGACCCAGACGGTGTTGAAGTCGGTGACGCCGGTCGCGGGCCGAACGAGGGCCAGCGCGCCGCCTGCCTCGAGCGGCACGAAGGCGCGCTCCTGGCCAGTGACGAGATCGACGGTGCGCTTCGACGGACGGCTCGCGTCGGCGGAGAACCACTCGATGGTCGGGACCGGAAGGTTGCTCCGATCGAACCCGCCGGCGACGAGGATCTCGCCCGAGGCCAGGCGGAGCACCGTGGGTGCAGACCGAGGCACCGCGAGGGTCGCCACGCCGCTCGTGCGATAGCGACGCGTCTTGGGATCGATGACCTCCATGGTGCCGAGCGGCGCGCCGAGCTGGCCGATTCCGCCGACGAGTAGCGTCTCACCCGAGGCGAGCACCACCGCGCCGTGCTTGGTGCGAGGCTCGCTGAGATCGATGCGCAAGCGATCGAAGTCGCCGATGTCGCCTTCGGCGCCGGTCTTCGGGACGTAGAGCTCGGCGGTGCCAATGGCGGTCTGCGAATCGGGATCCTCTCCGCCGGCCACGAGCGCGGGCGTCGGTTCTTGCTCGGAGGTCTCGCCGAACGCGGTGATGGTGGCGCGCGAGCGCCGCGTGCCGAGGCCGAAGACCAGATCGGACACGATGCCCGTCGAGAGATCGCCGACGTAGGTCCGGGGCACCTGGCCCGCGAGCTTTCCCCCGGCCACCATCATGTGACGCCCGAAGACGCCGAGCGTCACCTCGGTGCGCGGCTCGACGTCGCGGCTCAGGCGACACGTCTCACCGCCCGGCCATACGAGGACGTTGATGGGGCCGGCCGCGGGTACCTCTGCGGTGCCTCGCCAGTCCAGGCTGCTCGACGGATGCGAGACGTCGACGATCACCGAGCGCGTCGTGCTCGGGAGCTCCCTCATCAGCGCGCCGACGTCGCGAAGATAGAGTGACGAGACGGCGGACTCGGCGCCTTCGAAGTCACCGTTGCCGTAGATGACCGAGTACCCCTCGCTCTGCGACACCGGGCACGACTTCGGCGAATAGACGACGAGCGCGCGGTCCTCGAAGCGCGTCGCCGGCTTGCACGAGGGCACCAAGAGACCGAGAACGACGGCGATGGCGCCGATCGCGAGGCTGGAGCGCGGAGCGACCATCCGTCGCACAGTGTACGGCAAATCGCGCGTGATGGCCGCATGCTCGGCCGACCTGATACGCTCCGTAACGGCGTGTATCCGCAGATCTTCGGCAAGTACGTGCTCGAGCGCGAGCTCTCGCGTGGCGGCATGGCGCGTGTCGTCCTGGCCACGTTGCGCGGTGCCGGCGGCTTCGAGAAGCGCCTGGTCGTGAAGCAGATCCGCGACGAGCTGTCGTTCGACCAGCAGTTCATTCGCCGCTTCGTGGAAGAGGCGAAGACTACCGTCGCGCTCAGCCATCCCAACATCGTCCCGGTGTACGAGCTCGGTCTCGAGCAAGGCACGTACTTCCTCGCCATGGAGCTCGTCGAGGGCTGCAGCATCGCGGAGCTCGTGCGCGAGCGGAGCTTGGATCCGACGAGCACGCGAACGAAGCGCGTGCTGTCGCCCGAGGAAGGCGCGTACGTCGGCATGGAGGTGTGTCGCGCGCTCGACTACGCGCACCGCCGCATGAACGTCGTCCATCGCGACATCACTCCCCGCAACGTCATGCTCGACGAAGAGGGCCAGGTGAAGCTGATCGACTTCGGCATCGCCGCGCCGGCGCTCGTCGCTGGTCACGAGATCCTCGGCTCGCCCGGGCACATGCCGCCCGAGCAGGTCGAGGGCAAGGAGCTCGGGCCTCCCACCGACATCTTCGCGGTGGCGGTCCTGCTCATGGAGGCATGGAGCGGCGTTGCTCCCTTCCGTCGTGCGACGCCGGAGCTGTGCAACGACGCGATGCGCGAGAAGCATCCCAGGCCGAGTGACTACGACCCGCGGCTGATCCCGCTCGACGACGTGATCGTCCGCGCAATGCAGCTCGATCCGAAGAAGCGCCAGCAGGACGCCGCCGACGTGGCGCGCGCGCTGCGTGCGTTCCTCCAGGGCACCGACGTGACGGACATCGCGCGCGAGCTCGGGGATCGCGTGCGCGATCTGCGTGAGGCGGCGTCGGAGCCGATGCCGATGTCACTCGACGGCAAGACCCGCGCGCCCAATCCCAGCGTCGGCGATCTCGGGACGAAGACGTTCGCAGCGCGCGAGGAGGCGGTGTGCTGGTCGAGCCCGCCCGCGTCGGAGATCGAACCCCCCGGGGCGAGCACGCGCCGCCTCCAGGAGAGCATTCCGGCGCCGTCGGAGCTGCCGTCGGTCGGAGCCACGCCGGTCGGAGCCACGCCGGTCGCGGCGAGCACGAGCTCCTCCGACGAAGGAGCGCGTGCCGAAGGGCGCGGCGACGCGACTGTGAATAAGCGCGCGCCGGCCCGCCCCGATCCGGCGATGTCGATCCCGACGCCGCTGATGGTGGAGCCGGTCGGCCTCGGCGGCGACGTGGTCCTGCGGAACGCGCGCGCCGCGCAGGACGCCGCGCTCGCGTCGCAGGCGTCGGAGCGTCCGCGCCCCGCGGAGCGCGTCGACACGCTGGCCACGCGTCCGCTCGAGACCGCGGTGCGCGGCAAGGACGCGGCGCGCCCCGGGACCGCATCGTCACGCTCGCGCGTGGTGTCGCTCGTGATCCTGGCCGGGGTGGTCGTGATCGGCGGAGGCGTCGCGTGGCGAGCACGCTTGGCCAACGAGCGCACCGACAGCGGACCGGCCCCCACGACGAGCACCGCGATCGCCTCGACCGCGAGCGTCACGGCCACCACGTCGTCGGCGACGGTGCCGCCCAGCACGATGAAGCCGGCCATCTCGGCCAGCCCGCCCGCGAGCGCCGCCCTCGGGGTGAATCCGAGCGGTGTCGCGACGAGCCACCCGGCGCCTCCGACCAGCGCGTCGGTCGCGGAAAAGCCGGGGCGGACGATGGTGGCGTTCCTCGGAGATCCAGGGACGCGCGTCTCGATCGACGGCACCATGCGCGGCGCTTGTCCCGTGCGCGTGAGCCTCGAGCCGGGCCAGCACGACGTGCGCTTCACGTTCGAGCCCACCGGCGAGAGCCGCGGCGAGCGCATCAGCGTGAAGCCGGGCGAGAAGATCACCGTGCGCGCCGAGTTCACCGGCGCGACCCCGACCGTCCGCATCCAGCGTTGAGCGCCGCCGAGGTCGCTCGCGGCGCGCCAGCCCGCTCAGCGAACGGCGGATGTCATGACGTCGCGCTCGCGGGGGCCGACGAGGTACACGACGATGGCCCCGGCCAGCGCGACGAGACCGATGGCGAGCGGACGTCCGCCGCCTGGAAACGGCTTCGAACCGCGTCGGCATCGGCGGCGCTGCAGCCGCCGCCGCACGTGTCGCGGAGATGACGGAACTGCGCGTCTGCCGAGAGCCCTAGACCCGCGAAGACGCCGATGTCGATCACGCCGACCCCGGCAAGCGCGCCGCTGCCGATCCACGTCGCGGTCGTGGGCGAGAGCTTCGACGGCGGCGCAGCGGACGCACCGGACGTCGGGGGCGTCGCGGCAGGAGGCATGACGCTCGGGCGCAGCTCGACGACTCGTCCGCGTACGCCCTCCTCGACGACGATGTGCGCGCGCGCAGCGCCGTAGCCGACGCTCGCGACAATGTCGTGGACCCCCGGGTCGATCTCGTGGGCGCGACCGTCTGCGCCGAGTCGATGGTCTTCGAGCCCGTCGCCTTCGCGAACTTCGCGGCGTTGAGACCGGCGATGCGTCCGAAGACGAGGAGGTCGGAGAGCGAGTTGCCGCCGAGGCGATTCGAGCCGTGCATGCCGCCGTCGCACTCGCCGGCCGCGAAGAGGCCCTTCACGCGCGTCTCCTGCGTATCGGGATTGACCTTGATTCCGCCCATCGTGTAGTGGGCAGTCGGTCCGACCTCCATGGGCTCCTTGGTGATGTCGACGTCACCGAGCTCCTTGAACTGGTGATACATCGCCGGGAGCTTCTTCTTGATGTCCTCGGCCGAGCGACGCGTCGCGATGTCGAGGAAGACGCCGCCGTGCGGAGAGCCGCGACCGGCCTTCACCTCGGTGTGGATGGCCCGCGCGACGATGTCGCGCGGGAGGAGGTCGGGCGTGCGCTTCGCGCTCGACGTGCCCTTGGTCGACTCGGCGAGCCAGCGATCGGCCTCGGCCTCGGTATCGGCGGTGTCGTTGGCGTAGAGCGCGGGGATGTAGTCGAACATGATGCGCTTGCCGTCCTTGTTCCGGAGCGTGCCGCCTTCGCCGCGGACGCCCTCCGTGATCAAGGTGCCGCGCACGCTGGGCGGCCACACCATGCCGGTGGGGTGGAACTGCATGAACTCGGAGTCGAGGAGCTCTGCGCCGAGGAGGTACGCAAGCGCCTGCCCGTCGCCGGTGCACTCCCACGAGTTGGAGTTGATCTTGAATGCGCGACCGATGCCGCCGGTGGCGAGCACGACCGCCATCGACTCGAACTGCACGAACTTGCCGTGCTCGCGCCAGTAGCCGAACGCGCCGTTCACGCGCTGCTTGTCGCCGAGGAGCCGCGTGATCGTGCACTCCATGTAAACGGTGATCCCGAGGTGGATGCCGTGCTGCTGGAGCGTGCGGATCATCTCGAGGCCGGTGCGATCGCCGACGTGCGCGAGGCGCGGATACGTGTGACCGCCGAAGTTGCGCTGGAGGATCCGCCCGTCCTTCGTGCGATCGAAGAGGGCGCCCCACTTCCAGTTGTCCTTGGACTCGACGTTGCCGAGCGCTGCCGCGACGCCGCCTTCGGCCATGACGGTGTGCGCCTTGCCGAGGAGCGACTTGCAGATGAGGCCGACCGACACGCCCGTCGCGCTCGCCTCGATGGCCGCGCGGAGGCCTGCGCCTCCGGCTCCGATGACGAGGACGTCGTGGGAATGGGTCTCGTACTTCGCGTCCGCCATGGTGCTCACGTCCTCGAGAGAGACAGAATCAGAGGAAACGGATGTAGAGATCGCAGAGCGCGACGCCGAACAAGCTGACCCAGGCGAAGCCCATGTGGTTGCCGTTCAGCTTCGACACGGCGTTCCAGACTTTGTGTCGGAACATGCCGAGCGGCGCCTCCGAGTAGCTGTTCACGTTGCCGCCGATGAGGTGACGGAACGAGTGACACGACAGCGTGTAGAGCGAGAGGAACGTGCAGTTTGCAAGGATCACGAGCGACCCGACGCCCAGATGCGCGTGGCCCTCGAACGACAGAGACTTGATGAAGTCGTGCCAGAGGAACACGAGGAACAGGAGCGCGAAGTAGAGCGCGAACCGGTGCAGGTTCTGGAAGATGAGGAGCTTGCGCTCGCCGTTGTACGCGCCGTTGGGTAGCAGACGCGCCGAGCCCACCGCGCAGCCCGGCGGCGTCATCGCGAAGGAGCGGTAATACGCCTTGCGGTAGTAGTAACAGGTGAAGCGAAAGAGCCCGGGGAAGGGGAGGATCAGGATCGCCGGCGTCACGAACGGGATGCCGAGCCCCTTCGTCTCGAAGTACGGCGACGCGAGCGGCGAGAGGTAGGGCCCGACCGCGTAGAAATTCCCCTCGAAGGCGCGGTA
>JAYTOQ010000627.1:0-2027 GCA_043747665.1 Polyangiaceae bacterium
GCGACGAAGCTCTCCTTGCAGAGCAGGCCGACCGCGATGGCGCCGAGCGCGAGCGCGGTCCCGACGTGCCCGTCCTTTCGACTCGCGAGCAGCGCGAGCAAGGCGAACGTGACCACCAGCAGATCGAAGCGCCCGGAGATCCACAGCACCGGCTCCGAGCAGACCGGGGCCACGGCGAAGAGGAGCGCGACGAGTCCGGCCGAACGCGCGCTCCTCTTCGCCGTAGACCTTCGAGCGTACAGCCAGAGGAGGATGACGTTCGCGGCGTGGATGAGGACGTTGCCCAGGTGCAGCGAGATCGACGAACGACCGCCGAGCGCCACGTTCACCCAGAACGTGAGCATGGTGAAGGGCCGGTAGTAGCTGCTCGCGTCGCCCTGCGCGGATGCCGACCACAGGTCGGTCGACCAGATGCGTCCAATGCCGGCGAGCGACCCGAGGGACGGGTTGTCGACGACGAGCGGCCGATCGTCCCAGACGGGGGCGTTGCCGAGCGACGTGGCGTACGTCGCGAGGACCACGCCGAGCAGGCCGAGGCACACGAGGAGCGCCCCGTTCGAAGGCAGTCGAGCGCGAGGCATGAGCAGTCGTGGAGGAGACTAGACGAGCTCAGCGGACGGTAACAGTCGTGCCCGGCGAGCGTGCGGTCCCGGACTCCTGCGAGATGTCGAGCACGTCGCCGCGCTTCGCGATGACCGTCGCGTCCCACGAGCCCTGCTCGTCCGCGATGGTGCCGGTGACGCGCTTGTCGCGCGGCAGCGCCTCGTCGCGGTTCACGATGACGATGAGCGCATTCGGCTCTGCGCCTTGAATGCTCGCGAGCCGGAAAGTGTCGGGTGAGCTGCCCGTCGAGATGACGGGCGTTGCCGGCGGCGGCAGCGGCAACGTCGGGCTCGTGCACCCGAGCACGAGCGCCATTACGACGCTGAGCGCGCCGAGGAGCCGGATCCGACGCATAGCAACTTCGTAGCATGTCCCATGCCCCGCTCGCCACTCGTTCTGCTTGGGCTTTTACGGGGTTTTTGCCAACTTTGTTGGCAGAGCGCTTCCTTCGTTTACACCGGTTGGTTCCCCTCTTCGACGGGGCGCCGTAGGCTGCACCTCACCTGGGACTCGCGGGCCTCTCGCGCGCGTTTCCTCTGATGTCGCGATGAAACTCTGGCTCAGGCCGCTCCCGTTCGCGCTCCTTGCGGGCTACGCGCTCTCGCGCGCGGGGCGCACGCCCGTCGACGACGCGGCGCCCACCCGTTCGGCCGCGCTCTGCACCGCCCTCGCTCCCTCCGGCGTCACGTGCGCGGCCGACGACGTCATCTGGATCGACGGACCGAGCGGCGTGACCGGCGCGACGTTCGGCGGTGTGCGCGCGCTCGTGCGCGGTCACGAGCGCGAGCGCGTGGACGGCGCGCCCGAGGACGTGGGCGCGCCCTCGGACAAGAACGACACGTTCGACCTCTTCACGGTCGCGGCGCGCCTCTCGCCGGAGGGCCACCTGCTCGACGTCGGCGACGTGCACAACCTCACGCGCACCAGCGGCGCCGACGAAGGCCGACCGCTGCTCAAGGGCTCGCTCGCTGCGTACGTGGTCGCGCTCGATGGTCGGCCGGAGGCGGTGCACGTGATCGACCTCGATGGCCATCAGGCGAAGTCGTACGAGGAGCTCACGCGCTTTCAGCGCTTCCAGGTGGGCGTCGCGGACTGGCAGCAGACCGGGCAGTCGCGCGGCGTGAAGCGCACGGTCTTCGCGCTGGTGCCGCCGCCGTTGAAGGCCGAACTCGCGTTCCGTCCTGACGGCACGCTGGCCATCACAACCGAGGCGCGGACGATAGTGGTGAGCCCCGCGCTCGATACGGTCCTCGAGGGCACCGCGTACCTGCGCGTGACGCCCGAGACGATCGCGAAGCCGCCCACGTTCGGTCCGTGGATGAGCGATCGCCTGCGCGCGGTCTCGTGGTTCGGCGACGAGAAGAACCAGATCCTCAAGGTCATCGCGTTCACTGCCCTCGAGTGGTTCAAGGGCGCGAAGACCA
>JAYTOQ010000628.1:0-3917 GCA_043747665.1 Polyangiaceae bacterium
ACGCGGCGCGATCTGCTGCGCGTCCTCTACTGGGTCACGCAGTACACGCTCGGCGTCATCGACGCCCCCGCCGTGGCGGCCAAGGCGGCGCTGCAGCTCGAAGGCACGTCGGAGATGGCCATGGCCACACGCTGCGACGACTGGTTCCTCCGCTACGTGGAGCCGCACGTCTGCGATCTCGGGCGACGCGCGGTGGAGCACCATCGCGCGCAGGGCGACCTCCTCGCCATCGTCACCGGTGCCTCGCCGTACGCCGCGCAGCCCCTCGCGCGCCGCCTCGGGATCCCGCACGTGGTCGCGAGCGAGCTCGAGGTCGACGACCACGGCATCTTCACCGGGCGCTTCGTCTCGCCGCTCTGCTATGGCGACGGAAAGATCGTGCGCGCCAAGCGCCTCGCCGACGAGCACGGCTTCGCGCTCGAGGAGTCCACGTTCTACAGCGACTCGTTCACCGATCTCCCGCTGCTGGAGGCGGTCCGTGAGCCGGTGGTCATCAATCCGGATCCACGGCTCGAGCGCGTCGCCAGGAAGCGGCGCTGGCGGATCGAGACGTGGTGACGGGCGACGTGCGCTCGGCTCGACGCGCGCTCAGCGCGACGGCGGGCCGACGAGGCGGTGGACCAACGCGCTCACGGCCTCGCGCGAGAACGGCTTCGAGAGACAGCGGTTCCGGTTCACACGCAGAAACTCCTCGGAGCGCGGCGAAAACGCGCCGCCGGTGAGGAACACGAT
Source organism: Polyangiaceae bacterium (assembly GCA_043747665.1). GTDB lineage: Bacteria > Myxococcota_A > Polyangia > Polyangiales > Polyangiaceae > Labilithrix. Next base: position 733 of record JAYTOQ010000628.1, read on the forward strand.
CCGCTCCGCGAGCGCAGACGATCGCGCTGACACTTGCTCGAAGAAGTCCATGCCGCTCATGTTCGGCATCATGAGGTCACAGAAGATCACGTCGTAGGCATCGTCCGCCGACGAGATGCGCTCGAAGGCCGCGCGGGCGTCGGTCTCCAGCGTCACGTCGTGCTCGCTCGCCAAAATGCGTCGGATCGCCTTGCCGATCGCCGCCTCGTCGTCGACGACGAGCACGCGCGCGCGCCGGGCCGTCGTGGACGTGGGCGCGCGGACCGCAGCCGCGGCGATGGGCTGCGGCGCGACCGAGGGGGTGGCTGCGTCGGCGGACGGCAACGACACGCGGAAGGTCGTTCCCTTGCCCACGGTGCTCTCGACGTCGATCTCACCGCCCAGCGACGTCACGATGCTCTGGCAGACGGCGAGCCCGAGGCCCATCGCCGAGTTCTCGAGCGGCGTCGTGAAGAAGGGATCGAAGATGCGATCGATCTTGTCCGGGGGGATGCCCGGTCCGTCGTCCGTCACCTCGGCGACCGCGCGCCCCTTCGCGTCGGTGCGCGTGGTGAGGACGATGGTGTGCTGCTCCGCGCCGCCGTCGCCGGTGGCCTGCGCGGCGTTGAGGAGGAGGTTCATGAAGACGCGCGCGAGCTGCCCCTCCTCGGCGCGCACGCGCGGGGTCCGGCCGTACTCTCGCCGCACCGTGGCATGGTGGCGAACGGCATGAGCGGTCATGCGAAGGGCGTCCTCGATGGCGCTCGTGACCTCGATCGGCAGCTCGATGACTTCCGCGCCGCGGCTGAAGTGGCGGAGGTCCTCGATGGTGCGTCGAACGCGCTCGGCGCCTTCGCTCGCGTCCTCGAGCGCGCTCACGAGCTCCGCGATCTCCTCGTGCGACGTCTTGGGATTGCCGCGAAGCCCATCGAGCACGAACTGCACGTTGGCGACGACGGTCGCGAGCGGGTTGTTGATCTCGTGCTGCATGCCGGCGGCCATGGTGCCGATCGCGGCCAGGCGCTCTGTCATGGTGAGGCGGCGCTCGAGCAGGCGGCGCTCGCCCACGTCGCGGAAGACCATGACGCTGCCGAGCGCGCCGCCGGTGTCGAGCGTGATGGGAGCGACGCTGCCCTCGATGAGCACGAGCGCTCCGGACGCCGGCTCTCCGCCGGACGTCGCGCTCGCGGCGAGGACGAGCCGAGCATCGCGCGGAAAGCTGGCGACGCATGGCCGCGAGGCCGCGCTCTTCAGGATCGGCAGCGCAGCGCCGCGCGCGTCGACGAGGCGGACCATCTCGTCGACCTTCTTGCCGATGCACTCCCTCGCGGTCACGTTCATGAGCGTCTCGGCCGCGCGATTCATGAACGTGACGCGATCCTCGGCGTCGGTGGTGAGGACGGCATCGCCGAGCGACTGGAGCGTCGTAGAGAACCACTGTTCGCGCGCGGCGAGCGCTTCTTCGAGGCTCGCCTGGTGAAGCGCGATCTCGACGGCGACCCGGAGCTCGCGCGCGTTGAAGGGCTTCTTGAGGTAGCCAAGCGGGGCGGTCTGCTTTGCGCGCTGGAGCGTGGCGTCGTCCGTGAAGCCCGTGAGATAGACGACGCGTATCGCGTGCCGCTCACGAAGCAGCTGCGCGGTCTCGATCCCATCGAGGTCGCCGTCGAGCCCGACGTCCATCAGGACGAGCGCGAAGCGCAGCCGTGCGGCGGCTTCGAGGGCGTGGAGGCCGGACGAGGCGACCTCGGGGACGAGGTACCCTGCGTGCACGAGGACGTCGCGAAGGCCTTCGGCGACGTCCGCATCGTTTTCCACGACGAGGATCGTGGCTGACATTGCCGACATGGTGGCGCGAGCGAGCGCATTGGGCAAGCGCGTAAAGGTGGTAGCGTTCGCTCCGTGAGCGTTCCTCCTCCGTTTGGCGCGTTCGGCGCGTTTGGCGCGTTCGGCGCGTTCGACCTGCCCTTTCCTCTGATCGATGAAACGCTCACGCGAGCGCTCGCCGAGGATCTCGGGGCCGGCGACGTCACCACCGAGGCGTGCGTGCCCGAGGACAAGCTCGCAACGGCCCACGGCGTGGCGCGGAAGTCGATCGTGGTGAGCGGAATCCCGGTCGCGGGGAGGGTCTTTGCCCTCGTGGATCCCGCGCTGCGCTTCGCGGCGAAGGTCGCGGAAGGCGCGAGCGCTTCGCCCGGCACCGTCCTCTGGACCGTCGAGGGCCGCGCGCGGAGCATCCTCATGGCCGAGCGCGTGGCGCTGAACTTCACGCAGCGCATGTGCGGGATCTCCACCGCCACGAGCCGCTACGTCGCGGCGGTCCCCGAAGGCTGCGTGACGCGCATCACCGATACCCGTAAGACCACGCCCGGCCTGCGTCTGCTCGAGCGCTATGCCGTGCGGCGCGGCGGAGGCCACAACCATCGTAACGATCTCGGTTCGGCGGTCCTCATCAAGGACAATCACATCGTCGCGGCGGGCGGCATCCGTCCCGCCATCGAGGCGGCACGACGCCGCGCTCCGCACACGAGCCGGATCGAGTGCGAGGTGGACTCGCTGGACCAGCTCGAGGAGGCGCTTGCGGCGCGCGCGGACATCGTCCTCCTCGACAACATGGACACGGCGACCGTCGAAGAGGCGGTGCGCCGTACGCGCGGTCGTGCGCTCCTCGAGGCGTCGGGCGGCATCACGCTCGAGCGCGTCTCCGAGCTGGCGCGCGCGGGCGTCGATGCGATCAGCGTCGGCGCGCTCACGCACTCGACGGCGGCCGCGGACATCGGCCTCGACTTCGTCGGCTGAGCCGAGCGGATGAAGGACCGGAGAGCCTCGCCCGATCTCGCGCGTGCGAGCGAGGCGATCGCATCGCGTGGCTGTGCGCTCGGCGTGCCGTTGGCGATCGCGGAAGAGACGACCTCGACGAACGACGACGCCAAGCGTGGCGCGCGCGATGGAGCGCCGCACGGCGCCGTGTGGCTCGCCGAATCGCAGACGAGCGGTCGGGGCCGGCAGGGACGCGCGTGGCTCTCGGCGCGCGGCGAGAACCTGCTCTTCTCGGTGCTCTTGCGACTGCGCTGTGCTCCGGCGCGCGTGCCCCCGGTGTCGCTCGCGTGCGGCCTGGCGGTGCGCGATGCCGTGGCGCGGGCGCTCGGCAGCGCCGCGGACGGCGACGTCCTCGTGAAGTGGCCGAACGACGTGCTCGTCCGGAGCCC
>JAYTOQ010000629.1:0-1520 GCA_043747665.1 Polyangiaceae bacterium
CGGGGCCCGCATCCGCGGTGAAGCCGAGGAACCCGTCGTAGGCGGTCTTCTCGCTCCGGAAAAGGCGCTCGCTCTTGTGCGTCGCGAGATCGAGCCGATCGAGGAACGGGCGATCGCCCTCGGGCGACGAGCCATCTCCGGAGAGATAAATGGCACTCCCGGTCTGCCTCAGCACCCAGGCCCCGTTCGGGAGCTGGCGCATCACCGGCCTCCCCGGGTTCTTGTAATGCTCGTCCGTCGAGAGGTCGAAGAGGACCTTGGGCTTGGTTCCCGTCGCATCGACGTCGAACGTGAACGTGCGCGTCCAGTGACGGTTCTCGTCGTCCTCGTGGAGGAGCGCGAGGCTCGGCTGCTCGCCCCACGTGATGCCGCTGTAGCGCTGCTCGGTGCGCGCGATCTCCACGGGCGCCGACGTGAACGGCGCCTTGTGCATGAGCACCTTGTCGCGCGCGGGGACCTTCGCCTTCCAGTCGCCGCCGTCGAGGGCCTCGGCCCACGTGAGCGTGGCGGGCTCGGTCGATCGCCACGAGAAGTCGCGCGGCCCCGTCGGCACGCCATGCACCGGCACGCGATCGGCCAGCGGCAGCGACGCTACCGGGTGCGTGACCTTTCCGTTCCGGTCCCAGACCTCGACCACGTGCGGGAAGCGATTCCAGGTCGTCACGTACGAATAAGTCTTTTTTACCGACTCCACGAGAATGTGCTCGCCATCGGGAGCGACGTCGACGTCGGCGATGATCCCTGGCGCTCCCACGCGCGTCGCTCTCCCCGTATCCATGTCGACGAGCGCGAGCTGCGCCGAGGCGTAGTAGTCGAAGAGATCTTCGTCGTGCTTGCCGTTGAGCGTGTCGCGGGCCTCGTAGGTGCTGCTCTCGCCCTTCTGGCCGTTCGTCTCCTGGATGCTCGGACCGTCGAGCACGATCGGCGCGGTCGGCGCGGCACCCGCGTTGTCCGGGACGAGCTTCACGAGCATCGTCTTCTGATCGGGCATCCACTGCATCGTGTTGCTCGACAGCATCGGATTCACGCGCAGGTCGCCGACGCGACGCGCTCGGCCAGTCTTGCCGTCGGCGACCCACAGCTCGACGGCGTCGGCCGACGTGCTCCGGAACGCGAGGCGCTTTCCGTCCGCCGACCACGAGGGCGCATCGACACAAGCGCCGGCGGGGAGCGCGATGCGCACCTCCGAGCCGCCCGCCACGTCGACGAGCGTGAAGTCACGCGCACACGGGCTGATGCCGTACCCGCCTGACGTGTCGTGCTTGCGGCGCGTCTTCGGCTCGACGCGCACGCCCGCCAAGCGCAGGAACGGCTCGGCCACGCGCGCCATGGGCGGATACTGGAGCCACGAAGCGAGCAGGATCGTCGCGCCCGTCGGGTCGACATACGGACGAGGCGGGGACGGCGCGCGGAGCACGTCGAGGATCGCCTGCGGAGGCTGGTCGTAGCCGGACGCGCGCTCGGCGCCGCTTGCGTTCGCCGTGCTGGACGCGCTCGACGGCGCAGGGTCATCGGTCGCG
>JAYTOQ010000630.1:0-1601 GCA_043747665.1 Polyangiaceae bacterium
CGATCGTCCGGCGCATCGAGGAAGGCACGACGCCCGAGGCGCGAATCAGCGCCGTGAAGGCCATCGTGGCCGAGCTCCGCGCGGCGGTCTGAGCGCAGCATCCAGGCGCGCGAGAGCGCCTCGTTCCAGGTGCTCTTGCGCGAGTGCTGTTGCGCTCGCCTTCCCGGCCGTCGCTGCTAGGATGCGGCCGATTCGATGCTTCTCCTCTGTGTTTCGGACATCCACGGAAACCTCGACGCGCTGCGCGCTGTGCTAGCCACGGCGGAGAAGCGTGCATTCCACAAGCTTCTCGTCGCCGGCGACATCGTCTTTCCCGGGCCTCAGCCGCTCGAGACGTGGCGCCGCCTCACCGCTGCTGGCGCAGTCATGGTGCAGGGCGTCTCCGACAAGGCGCTCGCCACGCTGGACCCCAACGTGCTTCGTCCGCGCAGCGATCACGAGCGGGCGATGATCGAGCGCATGAAGGCGGTTCGCAGCGAGCTCGGTGACCTCGTCCTCGAGCGCGTAAAGCGTCTGCCCACGCACGTTCGCATTCCGCTCGAGGACGGCGGCGAGCTCTTGCTCGTCCACGGCTCGCCCGCGGACCCTGCCGAGGCCCTCACCTTCGACATGACCGACGAAGAGGTCGACGCGCTCATCGGTGACGACCCCGCAGACGTCATCGTCTGCGGCATGAGCCACACGCCCTTCCACCGGAGCATCGGCGACATCCAGATCGTGAACGTCGGCAGCATCGGTGAAGCGCCCGACGGTCTCGCCACGGCTCCGTCGCAGTCGGCCGGAGCCGGCGCGCGTCCGCTGGTTGCTCACGCGACGTGGATCGAGTCGACGCCACAGGGAATCAACGTCGAGTCCATCTCGGTTCCGCTCGACGCGCCGTCCGAGCGCCTGCTCGCCGCGCCTGCGCGCTGAGAGCGCCGCGTTCGATCGGTCGTCACGTCGCGGTCGGCACGTCGCGTTACGGTCGGGGAACGCGACCGAGAAGTTGCGCGCGGACACGCCGACAAGCCACGATCGCCTTGTGAGTCCGCGTCGGGGTCCGAGTATCAGGAAGGCCCGGATGCCCGACCTCGTCGAGCGGTCGGGCCCGTTCGTCCGCACCACGGAAGGGCGCTGGCGCGATCTGTTCAGCGACGCCGACGCGATGAGCGAGGGCGGCATCAAGGACGAGAGGGGCGAGCGCGTCTGGTACGGGACGACGTCCCTGATCCTGGGACTACCTGTGGAGACGCCTGTGGAGGAACGCGCGTTCCTCCTCGCGCTCGCGCGAAAAGACGTGCACGTGCACGTGCACGCGCTTCGTTGTGCACATCGTGAAGCACAGAGCCGAGCACCAGCCATGCTCGGCCGAACCGTATGCGAGGTGACGTTCTCTGAAGATCCTCGCGGGTTGAGGATTGACGTCGACGTGCAGGCGCCTTTGATAGAAAGAAGGAGGGTCAAGCGCACCGGCCCATGACGACTCTTTTCGATCCCCCGCACATGCCCAACTCGTCGAAGACCCCTCCGTCGCCCCCGCGCACCCCTCCGCCCCCTCGCCGCGCTCGCGGCAAGAAGAAGCGCGGTGGCGAAGTCATCCACGTCGCCTTCGGTCCGGGCGG
>JAYTOQ010000631.1:0-2600 GCA_043747665.1 Polyangiaceae bacterium
CCGGCGATCTTGCGGAAGGCCGCGAATATCGTGGCCGCCTCCTCCGCGGAGAGACGGAGCACGTCGCCGATGGAGAGGCCCGACCACTTCACGTCGAGCGTCGACGGTTCGAAGCGCGCGCCCTGACACGTCTCGCACGGCGTCACGACCTCGGGCAGGAACGACATCTCGGCGACGATCGAGCCCTGGCCCTGGCATGCGGTGCAACGACCGCCGGTCGGCGTGTTGAACGAGAAGCGGGCTGGCGTCCAGCCGCGCGCCTTCGCCTCGGGCAGCCCGGCGAAGAGCTTGCGGATCTCGTCCCACACCCCGAGGAACGTCGCGGGCACGGAGCGCGGCGTGCGACCGATCGGCGATTGGTCGACGGCGAGCGCGCGCCGGATGGTCTTCGGCACGCGGATCGAGTCGTGCGGTCCCGGCGGGTCGGCGACGAGCTTGAGATGCTTCCGCAGCGCCGGGAAGAACACCTTCTGCACGAGCGTGCTCTTGCCCGAGCCGCTCACCCCTGCGACGACGCACATGCGTCCGACGGGGACGCGAAACGTCACGTTCTGGAGGTTGTTGGCGCGAGCGCCGTCGAGCTCGAGCCACGCATCGGCCATCGGCCGCCTGGGACGAACGACGCCGAGCGGCTCACGGAGCGCGCGACCCGTCGGCGATGCCTCGCAGGCGAGGACCGCCGCGGGCGTTCCCTCGGCGATGATGTGACCGCCGTTCCGCCCGCCGCCGGGACCGAGGTCGGTGAGGTGATCGGCGGCCTGGATGGTCTCGGCGTCGTGCTCGACCACGACCACCGTCGATCCGGTGTCGACCAGCGCGCGGAGGTTGGCGATGAGGCGACCGGTGTCGCGCGGGTGGAGGCCGATGGTGGGCTCGTCGAGGACGTAGAGCGCGCCGGTCAGGCCGCTGCCGAGCTGCGCCGAGAGACGAAGCCGCTGCATCTCGCCGCCGGACAGGCTGCCCGCGCTGCGTCCGAGCCCGAGGTAGCCGAGACCGACTTGCTCGACGAACTCGAGGCGTCGTTTCAGCTCTGCGAGCGGAGCCTTCGCGATGGTCGCGGCGTTCCCGGCGAGGGTCAGCGTGCGCACCTTGGCCAGCGCCTTGGTCACGCTCTTCTCCATGATGCGCGGATACGTCTCACCACCGAGGCGCACGCTGCGCGGGATCGGCGCGAGCCGGTCGCCCTTGCAGACGCGGCACTTCTCCTGCGGCTGGCCGTCGACCTCCATGTCGACGAAGCCGCCGCGGACGCCGGTGCCCTCGCACGCCTCGCACTGGCCCTGCTTCGTGTTGAACGAGAACCAGCGCGGATCGAGCTCGGGAATACCGGTGCCACACTCCGAGCATGCGCGCGACGTGGAGAGGATCTCCTCGCCGTCGGCGAAGTGCGCGGTGGGCGTCCCCGGACCGAGGCGCAACGTTCCGCCGCCCCAGGCGAGCGCGCGATCGAAGGCGCCGCGATCGAGCTCGGCGAGCGGGCCGTAGTACACGATGAGATCGATCGTGTGCTCCTTGGCCTTCGTGAGCTTGGGCGGCGGCTCGATCGAGACGAGGGCGCCGTCGACGCGCGCGCTGGTGATGCCGGCGCGCGTGGCATTGGTGAAGAGATCGAGATAGGTGCCCTTTCGAGCCCGGACCGCCGGTGAATAAAGCGTGCGCTTTACACCCTTTCCGGTGCCGCGGACGCGCGCGAACATCTCGTCGGGAGAGCTGGGCTGCACGGGCGCATTGCAGTCCGGACAGTAGAGCTCGCCGACCTTCGCGTAGAGGAGGCGGAGGTAGTGCGCGATCTCGGTGACGGTCGCGACCGTGGAGTTGGCGCCGCCGCGCGTGGTGCGCTGCTCGAGCGCAATGCTCGGCGGAACGCCGGAGACGAGATCGACATCGGGGCGGGGCAGGGTGGGCAGGAACTGGCGCGCGTAGGGCGTCAGCGTCTCCATGAAGCGGCGCTGACCTTCGGCGAATACCACGTCGAAGGCGAGGGAGCTCTTGCCGGAGCCGCTCGGCCCTGTGACGACGCACAGCTTTCCGTGCGGGATGCGGCACGACACGTCCTTGAGGTTGTGCTCGCGGGCGTGCTGGACCGTGATGGCCTCGAACGGCGCGGCGATGCCCTCCGGCGCGCGCGCGGCGACGTCGAGCTTCTTCCCGTTGCCGTTCCTCTTGCCGTGCGCGCCGTTGGCCCCGACCGCCTTGGCCTTCGCAGCCTTCGCCACGGTCGCTTCGGCGCTGCCGCTCTCCATCGCACGCAGCGCGTCGCCGGTCTTGGTCCCGCTCTTCGCAATCTGGGCGGGCGTTCCTTCTGCGACGATGACGCCGCCGTGCGGTCCACCGCCCGGTCCGAGATCGATCACCCAGTCGGCCTCGCGCACCACCGAGAGGTCGTGCTCGACCATCACCACGCTCGCGCCCTCCTCGACGAGGCTCTTGAGCGCGCGCACCACGTGCTCGGCGTCCTGCGCGTGGAGGCCGGCGCTCGGCTCGTCGACCACGAACAGCGTGCCCTTCGCGGCGGAGCCCAGCGCGCGCGCCAGCTTGAGACGCTGCGCCTCGCCGCCGGAGAGCGTGGAGAGCGGCTGCCCGAGCGGCAGGTACCCGAG
>JAYTOQ010000632.1:0-1976 GCA_043747665.1 Polyangiaceae bacterium
CGGCCATGCTCCGCATGAAAGACACCAACAAGCTCCTCAAGAACGTCCTGCGCGCGTTGCCGGCCATCACCATGGCCCTCCCATTCTTCGCGCCGAAGAAGACGTCGGTTGTCCCATTCGTGCTCGGCGCCATCGGCGTCGCGGCCGTCGGCGGCATCGCGGCTGTCATGATCTTCAGCCCGCGCACGCGTTTTCGCGCGCTCGACATCGCCAAGGACAGCTACGGCAAGGTACTCGGCCAGATGGACCAGCTCGGCATCAGCGAGAAGCTCGGTCTCGCCAGCGAGACCAACACCACGCCCGGCGGCTTTGCGAACGGCCTCGTCGCCGACGGCACCGGCGCGACCTACCAGAGCACCGGCAACATCTGAGCGTCACGCGATGCGGAGTGAGTGGGAGGCTGCGAGCAGGCGACTGACGCCGCTCGCGGACGCTCACCTTTTGTGGTGCTATCGCGCGCCGATGGCACGTTCGGCGCGCTTCTTATTTCCGGCCGGCGCAGCGTGCGCGCTGGCCGCGGCGTGCGCCGGCGCCCCGGCCCCGCGTGCCTCGGAAGGCGCGCGCGCCGGCCTCAAAGCAAACGCCGCCGGCACCGACGGCGGCAGCGCGCCGGTCGGCTCCGGAGCGGGTGACTCCGACGAGGACCACCGCGAACCCGGCCGCGCGCCTCGCGCCCTCGTCTTCCGCGCCGCCGGGTTTCCCACCGTCGATGCGCCCGCCATCGACGACGGCGTCCTCGACAGCGCGCTCTCCGGTCTGCCGATCGACCGCGCAGCCAGTGTCGGCGAGCTCGTCTCGCGGCTCCGCCTGCGCGACGTCGACGTCCTGATCCTGCCCTACGGCAGCGCGTTCCCCGTTGAAGCATGGTCGCGCATCCACGGCTTTCTGCGGCACGGCGGCGGTCTCGCCGTGCTCGGCGGTGCGCCGTTCCACGAGCCGGTGCGCGCCGATGCCGCGCACGCCGGCGCATGGCTGCGCGGACCGCGGCAGACATCGTTCGCGCACGATCTCCTGATCGGCCCGGCCGAGGCGGTGTCCCGCCCGCCGCACGGGAGGACGCAGCTCGCCGTCGGCGTGGACGCGGACACCGGGTTCTCGACGTCTTTTCCCGACGCGCGGACGACGTGGGCGCTCACGCTTCGCCTCACAACCACCAAGGAGATACCCGACGAGCACGGCTCCGCGGGACCCCGCGATGCGGTCGCGCGTCCGCTCGTGCACGTCGTCGACGCTGCCGGAACACCGCGCGGCTGCCCGCTCCTCGAGATCGATCACCAGCGGGGCAGCGCTGCCGGCGCACGCTGGCTCCTCGCCACCAGCGACGCGAAGCTCGATGCGCCGGTGCTACGCGCCATCGTCTCGCGTGCGCTCGAAGGCGCCTCCGAGCTGCGAGGTCAGCCACTGCGCGCCGCGATCGAGCCCGGCGAGCAAGCGCAGATCCGCGTCACGCAGCGACGCTTCGTCGTCCGTCACGGCGAGGGCGCGTCGGCCCAGCCGGCGCAAGCCCGCGTCGTCGTGAAGGACGAAGCGGGCCACGAGGTCTTTACCGCCGACGTGACGCTCGCGGGTCCGCCGGAGGCGCGCACCGCCGTCGTCCCGATCACGAAGGCGCTCGCGCCTGGCCTTCATCACGTGACCATCGAGACGCGCGCGTCAGGCACGCCGCTCAGCCCGCGCGTCGCGCGCACGGGCTTCGTGGTGAAGGACCACAAGCTCCTCGCGGCGGCCCCGAAGCTCTCGGTCACGCGCGACTGGCTCCGCAAGGACGGGGCCGCGTTCCCGGTGGTGGGCACCACGTACATGGCGTCCGACGTCCATCGCCACTTCCTGTTCGAGCCGAACCCGCACCTTTGGGACGCCGACTTCGACGCCATGCAGCGGCATGGCATCAACTTCGTGCGCACGGGGATCTGGACCGCGTGGTCGCGACTGTTCCTCGCCTCCGGCGACGTCGACGAGAGCGTCCTCTCCGCCCT
>JAYTOQ010000633.1:0-13983 GCA_043747665.1 Polyangiaceae bacterium
GATCTGCTCGCTCGCCGGCGGCATTACCGCGCTCATCGCCAACTTCCGCGTGCTCAACATCCTGCGCTCGGTGTCCGCGCGAACAGGCCGCTTCCTCGGATTCTCCACGATGGGCACGTTCTTCCTCGGGGTCTATTACCTGCAGTACAAGATCAACCAGATGGCGGACACGCCCGCGCGCGCCGAGCGTCCGAAACGGACCAAGAAGCGCAAGAGGCTCGAGGTACGCGACGCTCTCGAGGCCGACGCAGGCGCCGAGCTCCGCGCCGAAGAAGAGGCACGAAAGGCGCTTGGCGCGGGCGAGACGCCCCAGCGCCTTGATGACGACGAGGTCTACGACCGCGACGTCGTGGAAGCCGCGCTGGGACGAGGCGGCATCGCCGACAGGCCCGCATCCCGGATGAGCGCCAGGTCGTCCTCCTCGTCGGGGTTCGGCGTGGTGAGCAGCTTCTCTCCGTAGAAGATGGAGTTGGCGCCCGCGAGCATGCACATGAGCTGTGCCTCGCGCGAGAGCGACGTGCGCCCTGCAGAGAGACGAACGCGCGCCTTCGGCATCAGGATGCGCGCGACCGCGATCATGCGCACGAGGTCGAGCGGGTCGACCGGCGGCATGTTTGCGAGCGGCGTTCCCTCGACGGGCACGAGGGCATTGACCGGCACGCTCTCCGGCTGCGGCTCGAGGTTGGCAAGAGTGCGCAGCATCTCGCAGCGGTCGTCCTTGCTCTCGCCCATGCCGATGATACCGCCCGAGCACACCGTGACGCCGGCCTTGCGGACGTTCTCGAGCGTGCGCAGGCGATCGTCGAAGGTGCGCGTCTTGATGATCGAGCGGTAGTTCTCGCGGCTCGTGTCGAGGTTGTGGTTGTACGCATCGAGGCCGGCGTCGGCGAGGCGCTTGGCCTGCTCCTCGGTGACCATGCCAAGCGTGACGCAAGCCTCTAGACCGAGGTCCTTCACGCCGCGCACCATGCTGAGGACGCGATCGAAGGCCGGGCCGTCCTTCACCTCGCGCCACGCGGCGCCCATGCAGAAGCGCGTGGAGCCGAGCTCCTTGGCGCGCTTGGCGCTCGCGATGACGTGCTCGACGTCGAGCATCTTCTCGGGGCCGACGTTGGTGTCGTAGTGGCTCGACTGCGGGCAGTACGAGCAGTCCTCGGCGCAGCCGCCGGTCTTCACGCTGAGGAGCGTGCAGAGCTGCACCTCGTTGTCGGGGTGGTGCTGGCGGTGCACCGCGCGGGCCTCGTCGAGGAGCGGCAGCAGCGGACGGTCGTAGAGAGCGCGGACGACTTCTCGCGAGAACTTCTCGGTCATGAGGGAGCGCACGCTACTCGAAAACGCCGGGGGCCTCCAGCCATGCGATCTGCACTTGATTTCAGGCCTGTCAGCGCATCACTCGTCGCCGGCGGCGCCGGGATCGCTGTCGCGGCTGAACATGCGCCCGATGGTGTTCCGCCCGATCTCCAGGCGCCGCGCCGCCTCGGCCTTGTTCCCGTCACAGGCATCGAGTGTGGCCTGCACGTATCGCCTGGTGGCCTCCTCGAGCGTCATCCCGAGCGGCAACGCCACTCCACCCTCCCCCGCAGCCGCGCCCGCTCCCGCGCCCGCGCCCGCACCCGCTGCCGGAGCGGGTCCTCTCCGCGTCCGCGGCAGATGCGTCGTCCCGATCCGCCCATCCGGCGCAAGCACCACCGCGCTCTCGATCCAGTGCTCGAGCTCCCGCACGTTGCCCGGCCACGTATGCGCGCGGAGTACCGCGATGGCGTCGCTCGACAGCTCGGGCGCGGGCCGCTTGTAACGCTGCGCGTACATGTCCGCGAAGTGATGCGCGAGCTGCTCGATCTCCACCATGCCTCTCGCGCGGAGCGGCGGGATCTCGATCTCCACGACGCGGATTCGATAGTAGAGGTCCTCGCGAAACTTCCCCTCTGCGACGAGGCGCTCGAGATCCTGATGGGTCGCGCAGACGACGCGGACGTCGGCGCTGAGCGTCTGCCGCCCACCGACGCGCTCGAACGTGCGCTCCTGCAAGAAGCGAAGGAGCTTGCCCTGTACGTCGTGCGGCAGATCTCCGATCTCGTCGAGGAACAGCGTGCCGCCCTGCGCCATCTCGACCTTGCCGGGCACGCGACGATCAGCGCCCGTGAACGCCCCGCGCTCGTGACCGAACAGCTCGCCTTCCACGAGCTGCACGGGCAGCGTCGTGCAATCGACCGTGACGAACGGGCCCGCCTGGCGCGCCGAGTTGACATGGATCGCCCTGGAAAATAGGCCTTTTCCCGTACCGGTCTCGCCGCGGAGGAGCACCGTCGCATCGGTCTGCGCCGCGAGCGTCACGCGCTCATAGACCGCGCGCAGCTCGTCGCTCCGTCCCACGATGCGATTGAACGGCCCTCGCAGCGTGAGCCCCGCGCTCGACGGCTCGGCGGGGCGCAGCGTCGTCAAGGAGAAGGCCCGCGCGATCTGCGTGGCGAGCGCGACGAGATAGCGCTCGTCCTCCTCGTCGAACGTCGCGTTGGCCAAGCCGACCGAAGGCGCGGTCGGCTGTCCCCCCTCTCCCGCCTGCGAGGGCTCGGGCAGCCTGATTCGATTGAGCACCTGCACGACACCGCGCACCGGGCCCCGCCCCTCCTCGCGGATGGGCACCGCGAGGATCGCTTTTGTGGTGTACCCGGTCGCCTTGTCCACCGAGGGATCGAAGCGCGAGTCGGTCGCGGCGTCCGCGATGCGCACCGGCTCGCCGGTCCGCGCTACCCAGCCCGCGATGCCGCGCTCGAGCGGCAGGCGAAGCGCGGGCAGCTCCGGCAAGAGCGCCACGCGGCTCACGAGATCGCCGTGCTCCGCATCGACGAGCCAGATGGTGGCGCGCTCGGCAGCCAGCGCCTCCGCCACGCGCTCGCACGCCGTCGTGAGCAGCGCATCGAAGTCGACCTCGCGCGTGAGCAGCGACGCGAGATCGACGAGCAGCGACAGGCGATTGAGCATCGAGGCTTCGGGCGAGGTCGGTGGCGCGTTGCTGGCGAACGCAGGCGTCGTTCGCCCGTCCGCGATGGGCGGAAGGAGCGTCTCTCTCTGGAAGGTAGCGTCCGACATGACGTTCTGCATGCGAAAGAAGCCCCGCTGGTTAGGATGCCGGGTTGCAAATCACCCGGTGTGGGGCCCGGATGCTGGCACGAGGCTTGTTCACGCTGGCCATGATGGTCGGTAGGGTCGGCGAACTGCTCGTAATCCTCGAACTGCTCGTGCCGCGAGCAGCGTTGGCCTTTACTTCCGCCGCCACCGGCCGGCGCGGTGACCGACACTTCGGGGCGCCTGACCGTCGAGGATGATCGGGGGATCGAGGCGAGCGTGGGATTCATTCTCCTCGTGCGCCGGCTGGTCAATGGAGCGAACGGTCCGCGTGGCGGTGGTCGGGCTCGAACGGCAGCTCCGATTTCGGGGGCGGCTCGTCGGGCGGCGGCGGCTCGAGCGACAGCTACGGAACGCTGTTCACGCGGCGCGCCGCCCCTGGATAGGGACACCGAGATCGAGCACCATCCCCTCGCGCGCGGCGATGCTCGACGTGTAGAGCGACTGCGCGCCCTTCTCGAAGTCGTCGACCTGTGCGTCGGTCCGCATGGGGTCGTGGTGGAAGAGCACGTACTTGCCGACCCCCGCCGCTCGCGCCAGCTCGGCGCCGTCCACGTACGTCGAGTGTCCCCACCCCACCTTGGTCTTGTACTCCTCGGGCGAGTACTGCGAGTCGTAGACGAGGATGTCGGCGCCCTGCGCGAGCGTGCGCAGCGCGGGATCGACGCACGCGTAGTGCTCGGTGTCGGTGGCGTAGACGAGGCTCTTTCCCTCGTGCTCGATGCGGTACGCGACGACCCCTCCGGGATGATTACCCTTCGCGACGGTCACCTTCGCCTCGCCGACGTCGAAGGTCTCGCCGAGCTTGACCTCGCATGTCGCGAGCCGCGCGCCGAGCTCGTCGAGCCGAACCGGAAAGACCGGCGCCGTCATCTGATGCATGAGCGCCTCGCGCACGGACATGACGCCGTTGGCGTGCCCGAAGATCGTGAGATCGGTCTGCTTCATGTAGAGCGGCACGAAGAACGGCAGCCCCTGGATGTGATCCCAGTGGTAGTGCGAGAGGAGCAGCGTCATCGCGAGCGACTCCTTCTCCTTCAGCAGGTGGTTGCCGAGGCCGCGGAGACCGGTGCCGCCGTCGAGCACGATGCGCGTCTTGCCGCACATCACCTCGATGCAGCTGGTGTTCCCGCCGACGGCGGCCGTGTCGGGACCGGGCGAGGCGATGCTCCCGCGGACGCCCCAGAATCGAATACGCATGGTGGTTCTCCTCGGACGCGGGCATCGCTCGTGGTCGGTGTCGCCGCGCTCGGACCCCTCTCTACAAGTCCGATGCCAGTCGCGAAACCTCGGCTTTTGCCGCGGTATCATGCGCCCGTGCGCCGTCGCGGGGCACTCCGACCGCCGCGGCGCGCGCCGTTTTGGTGCACGACACGAGCGCGCACGGAGCTATCCTCGCGCCATGTCGAGACGCGTGCTCATCGCCGACGACTCCGCGGTCGCGCGCGTTTCGGTGGCCCGCCGCGTCAGGGCCGACGGCATCGAGGTGGAGGAGCAGGACTCCGCCGCCGGCGCATCGGCGGTGGACACCGCAGACCTCGCATGTGCGCTGCTCGACCTCGAGCTCGGCGATGGTCTCGGCACCGACGTCGCAGAGCGCTTACGCGCCGGTCAGGGTGGGCTGCCGATCGCCTTCTTCACGAGCACGCGCACCCCCGAGGTGATCGCCGTCGCGAAGACCTTCGGTCCGGTCTTCGCGAAGCCCGCCGATCTTGATCAGGCGATCGACTGGGTCCGAAGACACGGACGCTGAAGGCGGCTCACTCGAAGAGCTGGATCTTGTTTCCGTCGCTCCAGAAGTAGCGGTTCTGGAACTTGCCATCGGGCGTGATGCCGGTGCCGTAGACAGACTTTGAGAACTGGTGGTTGTCCTTGGTGAAGCCGGCCCCGGCGCCGAAGCCGAGATCGAGCGGGGGCAGGCTCTCGAGCGCGACCACCAGGTTGTCCGCAGTGACGGCGCCCTTGTTGGCCTTCAGGCCTTCGACGAAGACTCGGCCCGCCAGATAGCCCTCGAGCGCGGTGAACGTCGGCGCTGCGCCGCTAGGCTGCACGAGGCGCTTGTACGTGAGCACCGCGTCGCTGTTGTCGCTGTCGTAGTTGGGAACGACCTGCGAGACGAAGACGTTCTCGGTGAACGGCTTCTGGCCGGTCGGCGTATTGACGTTGCCGAGATCCTTGAGCCGCTGCGCGAGCGAGTTCGGTCCGACGAACGACACGTTGCTGAAGAGCAGCGTGAGGCGCGTCGCCTTGTTCAGCGTGGTCTGCTCCATGTCGGCCGCGTTCTGCCAGACCTTGAGCGCCTGGATGAACTGCGTCGCCGCACCATAGGTGTCCGTCATCATCACGCCGACCGTGTGGGACAGCGTATCGCCGGCGAGCACTCCCCTGAGATAGTTGATGGCAGCCGCTGTCTGGGCGGGGACGCTCCCGGCGTCGTCGCGTGAGTAGCGGTAGCGCTGGAACGTCGGCGGCGCATCGCGCAGCGCCTGATACGCCGCCACGAGGCCGTTGTAGCCGGCGTCACCGAACGCGTCGTTCTGGTCGAAGCTCAGGATGTGTTTGTCGTCGAGCACCTGCTGCGCAAAGAAGAACTCGAGGGTAGCGCGTGCTTCCTGCGCGTAGCTGGCGCGAACGTTGAAGATGTACTTTGCACACGGTCCGGCCTTCGTATCGCGGAGCATGGCGGTCGCGCCGGTGAACGCGCCGAAGTAGAGCGTGCCGGTCTCGACGATGATCGGCGCCGAGCGAACCATCGTGGCCGTTCCAACGCTGCCGATGACCGCGGTGACCGCCTTCGGACCCGCCAGGAGCGCGGTCTGCGAGAATGCCGGCTGGCCGGCGACCGGAGGCGTTTGCGTCGTCGGGCAACGCGGCGGCGCGGTGCCAGGGACCGCATCGACGAGCTGACGCGCATTGGTCTCGGCGACCGACGGCGTGTACTGATCGTCGAGGAACACGAGCTCGAGCTTCCGTCCGCGAATGCCGCCGGCGGAGTTCGCCGAGTCGAACGCGAGCTGGATGCCGCGGCGCATCTCGAGGCCGAGATCCTGGCTCGGTCCCGAGGCCGGAGCGCTCTGGCCGATGCGGATCGGCGCGTTCTCGGGCGCTACGCAGACGTTCTTCTGCGCGCTCGTATCCGCCGAGGGCATGCAGACGAGCTGCCCGCCGCAGTCGGCGTCCGTGGCGCAGTTCTTGGGGTCGAACGTGGAGGAGCACGCAGAGCTGCCCGCGACGACGCTGAGGCTCGCGGCTGCGGCGAGCAATAGCCACCGATTGAATTTCATGACCAAGCTCCTTCAGAATCTCGCGGACCAGGACGCGCCTGCGCCCCGGCCGTCGGTCCACGGCGTCAGGCCAGCGGTCGAGGGAGCGCGCTCTGGCTCCGACGGCGAGCTGGCGAAGTACCAGATGAGCCCAGTCACGGCGACGGCGGCGCCGCCGAGGCCGACGCCGAGCCCGAGGTTGGCGCGACCGACGGCGGACTTCGCGTCGTCGAAGGACGCATCGCCTGGCGGCGCTGCGCACTCGTGCGAGGAGCGGGAGCAGTTGGCGGGGACCGCGCCGAGCCCCGAAACGAGGAGAACCGTGCCGACGATCATCGCCGCGCCGCCGAGGCCTGCCACGATCAGTGGGACCACGGAGCGTGACGGCTTCGAAGGTTCGACGGTCGTGGAAGAGCCGGTCGTTGCGGAGACGGTCGGCGCTGCGCCGTTGTCACCGAAGACGGCGACAATGGTGCGGCCCTTCTCGCCGGAGCTGATCACCACCGACTGCGTCACGTCCTTGCCGGCGTGGACGAAGCGGATGGTGTGCTTCCCCGGATCGAGGTCGTGGGACTTCCCTTCGTCGAGACGCGACTGCGCGAGCACGCCGTCGACGTACACCTGCGTGTCGACGAGATCGGAGCCCTTGCCGTCGCGCGCCACGAAGCTGACCGACGGCACGGTGCGTCCGAGCTCATCGCCGAACTTCGCGCAGTCGGACTGGAGGAGCGCGGGGCATGACGACTGCGCGCAGAGGAGGAACAGGCGCTTCGAGTCGGCCAGCTGTCCCTTGTCGCGGGCGTCCTGGCCACGGCTGTGCGCCTCGACGCACTCCTCCTTGTTCGGCGGTGCAGCCTGCGCTTCACCGGCGTAGCCGGCGGCGGAGAGCACGACGAGAAGCGCGGCGAGGCGAGCGTGGGTCATTCGTGTCGGAGCGATCATAGGCATCCCGGCTTGAACACTTTCTTGGTCCCGTCGTAGAAGAAGGGTGGATTGCAGTCAGCCTTGCTCGTGGGCGCGGCCTTCTCGGGGGGTGGTGCCGTCGCAGCAGCAGCAGCGGCGGGTGCAGCAGTGGGCTTCGGCGCGGGCGCGGGTACCGGCACGTAGACGATCCGCGTCCTTGGTTGAGCCGCAGCCTGCGCCGCCGCAGCCTGCGCCGCCGCGAGCGCCCTTGCGCTCTCGGCGCCCGCCGCCGAATCGGTCGCTGTCGCCGCGAGCGCAGCAGCGCCCGCCGCGGCGGTGCTCGCTGCCGTGGCCGTGCCCGGCGACGTGATCATTCCGGCCACCGGCTTCGGTGCGTCGTTCCGCGTTCCGATCACGAACGCCGTCGCCGCGGCGCTCAAGCTGATCAGGACGAGCGCGATCATGACGAGTATCGCGTTGCGTCGCTTGTCGCTCTTGGCCTGTTCTGCGCCGCGGGCGACGGTAAATGCGGAGCCATCCGGCGTGGCCTGCGATACCGGCGTCCCCGACATCGTACTGACGATGGAGATGCTCCGCCCGCTGTCCGGCGGTGGCGTCACCCCACTCGGGCGCGTGACCATGTGCATGGTGTGCTCGGTCGGACGAGGCGTCGTCGTCTCCAGCGGTGGGGGCGCGAGGCTCGGCAGCTTGCTCGGGGGAACGCCGGCCTTGGCCTCGGCGATGCACTTCTCCATGACCGCACGCATCTTCTTCCGCTGCTCCTCGAACATCGTGCCGACCACGTGCGAGATCTCGCGCACCGTCATGCGCTCGTTCTGCGACTCGAGATATGCCTCGATCTCGATGCGCATCTCGCGCGCGGTCTCGTAGCGATCCTCGGGCTGCTTCGCCGTCGCCTTGTCGCAGATCCGCTTCAGCTCTTCGGGCGCGTCGGGCTTCACGTCGCCCAGCTTGGGAATCTCGCTCTTGATGAGCGCGGTGAGGATCTCGATCTGGCCCTTCTTCGGCCACATCCTCCGTTTGGCGATGGCCTCCCAGATCATCACGCCGACCGAGAAGAGGTCCGCGCGCGTATCGACGTCGCCGGTGAGCTGCTCCGGCGCCATGTAGCCGGGCTTGCCCTTGAAGATCCCGGCTTGCGTCTCGATCGACGTGTCCGACGCCTTCGCGATCCCGAAGTCGACGATCTTCACCTGACCGTCGAACGTGACGAACACGTTCTGGGGGCTCATGTCGCGGTGCACGACGCACGCCGTGGTGTCGTCAAAGTTCTTGAGGTGGTGCGCGTAGTCGAGCCCGTCGAGCGTCTGGCAGAGAATGCGCAGGTGCATCGCCGTGGTGAACTTCGGCGACTTCTTCCGGATGATCCGGTCGAGGCTCTCGCCGTCCAGATAGTCCATCACGATGAACGGACGCTTGCCGTCGGCGCCGACCTCGTAGGTGGTGACGATGTTCGGGTGGCTGAGCCTCGCTGCGAGGCGCGCCTCCTCGAGGAACATGTCGAAGAAGCCTGCGTCGTCGACGAGCTCCGGCTTGAGCTCCTTGATGACGAACAACTTGCTGAAGCCGGCGGGTCCGCTCGCTACCGCAAGGTAGACGATGCCCATGCCGCCACGCGCGATCTCAGCGATCAGCTGGTATTTTCCAAGGGTCTGCATGCGGCTCAAAAACGGGGGTTGGGGTGGTCGCTCAGCGCCAGGCACCGTCGAACATGACCCCCCCGGGCCACGTCGTGACCTTAGAGAACTTGCGGGCTAGGGGACAATCGTTGGTGATGAAGAAAACGCGAATGAATGCGTCGACGTACGCCGTCACCCGGCACGTCGGGCAGGCGCGCACGCGGTACGAAGTCGCGTCGCACGACGTTCGTAGAGCTTTTACTCTACACGCGACGCAGCGCCGAAGGCGCCATGTTTTGCGAGGCGAGGCGAGGCGAACGTCAGAAGCTCGCGGCGGCGCGCGCGACGTCCTTGTCGATCAAGCCCTGCTGGAGCAGCTGCTTCAGGTGCATCTCGAAGGTCTGCATCCCGTACGGATGCGTTCCCTTCTCCATGAGCTCCTTCATCCCCGGGTTGCCCTCGGGACGCTTGATCGCTTCCCGCACCGTGCCCGTCGCGACGAGCACCTCGGCGGTGAGGATGAGGCCCGACTGGTCCTTCCGCGGGACGAGACGCTGCGCGATCACACCCTGGAGCGCGTCGCCGATGCGCTCGCGCATCTCGTCGCTGGAGCCCGGCTGTCCCTTCGGCGCGAGCGCGAGCATGCGACCGACGGTGCGCGTGACGTCCGGCGTGTGCAGCGTCGAGAGCACGAGGTGGCCCGTCTCTGCGGCCTTCAGCGCGATGTCGAGCGTGAGCTCGTCGCGGATCTCGCCGAGCAGGATGACGTCCGGGTCCTGGCGAAGCGCGGCGCGTAGCGCGTCGGCGAACGTCGACGTGTCGATGCCGACCTCGCGCTGGCTGATGCTCGACTTGTCGTCCTCGTGGAGGAACTCGATCGGGTCCTCGATGGTGACGATATGCAACGGCTGCGACTTGTTGAGGTGACCGATCATCGCGGCGAGCGTGGAGCTTTTGCCGTTGCCGGCGGCGCCGACCACGAGGACGAGCCCGCGATCCTTCTCCGCAAGCATCGCGCAGGGCGCGGGTGCGCCGAGATCTTCGAGGGTCGGGATCTTCGTGGGGATCGCGCGCATGACGATGCCGATCGTCCCGCGCTGCCGGTAGATGTTGACGCGGAAGCGGCCGACGCCGGCCGCGGCATAGGCCGAGTCGTGCTCGCGGAGCGACGCGATCTCCGCCTTCACCTTCGGGTCCTTGATGACGACGCGCGCGATGTTCTCGGTGTCCTCGGGCTTCAGCGGCTCGGTGCGGAAGAACACGAGGTCGCCGCGCACGCGCGCTGCGGGCGGGATGCCGACCTTGAGATGGATGTCGCTGGCCTTCGCGGCAACCGCCTTCGCGAGAAGCTGGTTGATGTAGCTTTCGTTGCCGTACACGCTCGACAGCGGCGACGTGGAGTCCGACATCTCTTCGCGCCACGATATCCGAGGTCGAACAAACGCCGGAACATACTTCGCGTGGTCACCGCACCGACCAGCTCCGAGATGGTCGCTCAGCGAGCGTCGAGGTCCGGGGGCAGGTCCTGCTTGGGGCACGGCAGCATCCGCAGCGCGCTCATGGCGAGGATCCGCCGCGCGCGCGCCCGTGCGATATCGCGAGCGAGCGCGCCGAGCGTCTCGCATCCTTCGCGGAGCTCGGGCTGGTCCTCGACGTCCTCCGACCGTCGCGGTCGCGCAGCGAGCTCAGCCGCAGCGTCGAGCGCAATGCGCGCCTCCTCGTCCTCGGTGCCCGTCGCCGTGCGCGCCAGGTAAGGCAGCTGCGCCCACCCGCGCGCGAACGCCATCGCTCTCAGCGCGGTGACGTGCAACTCCGGCTCCCCCGCCGCCTCCACGAGGCCGGCGGCGCCTTCGTGGGTGGCGAGCGAGGCGAGGTCCTCGGTCGTCCCTTCGCGCGCGCTCGTCCACATCGCGACGTCGCGCACGACCGCGGGTCCGGCATCCGCGGGTGCCGTCGTCCGGCTTGCGCGGCTCTCGCCGGTCGCGCTCGGCTCCCCGGGCGCGACGACCGGATCGGCGCCGCCCGGCTTCTTCCCGCACGCATTGCACGTCGCGAAGGCGATGAGGCCCCCGAGGAGAAAGGCCCCCGCGACGCGTGCGGGCACGCGACCCACACGCATCTCGATCAGCTCTGGACGACCTCGAGCGAGCGCTTGTTCGGCTTCGCCTGCGCGTCCTCGTCGAGCTTCTTGTTGTAGTCGTCCACGGCGCGGTTGATGTGCATGCTGCAGAACTTCGGTCCGCACATCGAGCAGAACTCGGCGGTCTTGAAGTACTCGTCGGGCAGCGTCTCGTCGTGCATCATCGACGAGACCTCGGGATCGATGGAGAGGCGGAACTGCTCCTTCCAGTCGAACGCGTAGCGCGCGCGGCTGAGCGCGTCGTCACGATCGCGTGCGCCAGGCCGATGACGGGCGACGTCGGCGGCGTGCGCGGCGATCTTGTAGGCGATCATGCCCTGCTTCACGTCGTTCTCGTCGGGGAGGCCGAGGTGCTACTTCGGCGTGACGTAGCAGAGCATCGCAGCCCCCGCGGTGCCGGCCATGGTGGCGCCGATGGCGCTCGTGATGTGGTCGTAGCCGGGCGCGATGTCGGTGACGAGCGGGCCGAGGACGTAGAACGGCGCCTCGTGGCACAGCTCCATCTCCTTCTTCACGTTCATCTCGATCTGGTCGAACGGCACGTGGCCGGGGCCTTCGATCATGACCTGGACGTCCTTCTCCCAGGCGCGCTTGGTGAGCTCACCGAGCGTCTTCAGCTCCGCGAATTGCGCCGCGTCGCTCGCGTCGGCGAGGCAGCCGGGGCGCAGGCCGTCGCCCGCGCTGATCGACACGTCGTACTTCGCGCAGATCTCGAGAACCTTGTCGAAGTGCGTATAGAACGGGTTCTGCTTGTGGTTCTCGATCATCCACTGGGCCATGATCGAGCCGCCGCGCGAGACGATGCCCGTGATGCGGTTCTTCACGAGCGGCAGGTACTCGACGAGCACGCCGCAATGGATCGTGAAGTAGTCGACGCCCTGCTGCGCCTGGTGCTCGAGCATGTCGATCATGTCGGCAGCAGTGAGCTTGCTGACGCTCTTCACCTGCGTGAGCGCCTGGTAGATCGGCACCGTGCCGATCGGGACCGGCGACGCCTTGATCAGCTCGCGACGGATGCCGTCGATGTCTCCGCCGGTCGAGAGATCCATCACGGTGTCGGCGCCGTACTTGAGGGCTACGGCGAGCTTTCGCTTCTCGGTCTCGACCTCGCTCGTCACCGCGCTCGAGCCGATGTTCGCGTTGACCTTGCACGAGAGCGCGATCCCGATGCCCATCGGCTCGAGGTTCGTGTGCTTGATGTTGGCGGGGATGATGAGGCGGCCGCGCGCGATCTCGCTGCGCACCAGCTCGGGCTCCACCTTCTCGCGCGCGGCGACGTAGGCCATCTCCTCCGTGACCATGCCCTTGCGTGCATAGTGCATCTGCGTGACGACCGACCCGCTCCGCTTCGAAACCCACTCGGTGCGCATGCGGCGAACTCTTAGGCCGATGCCCGGTCCCCGGCAAGACCCGTCAGCTCTTCGCCGTCTTCTGGACAAGGCGGAGCTTTCCGCCCTCGCCGCCGCACCAGAACGCGCCCTTCCCGTTCGACTCGATACCCGAGATGTGTTTTGCGCGCGTCTTGATGCTCTCACCGGTCTTGGTGTCGCGACGCGTCACCTTCTCGCTGTCGGGGTCGAACGCGACGAGCTCGTTGTCGAAGGTGACGCCGTGGACAGCCCCTCGCCGAAGGGCCTGTACTTGCCGATGATCTCTGCCTGGTGCGTCGTCGTTTGCGTGGTGCTCATGAGCATCGTTCTACGTCGTGGGGATGAGACCGAGGAGTAACATCCGTGACGCGATCCGCGGCCCCGCGCTCGTGTAACGGACGTCTTGCGCATGGCCGGTGCGGAGCGCACGTCCCTGCTCGACCAGCAGCGCGAGCGCGCGCTGCGCGGTGCGCTTCGAGACGCCGGCGTACTCCGCGAGCGCCGGCGCCGACCATGCTGCGCCGTCGCTCATCAAGATCGCGATGCGCGCGTCGTCGTCCTCGGAAGGAGCAAGCAGCGTGATCACTTCGCGTGACGATGCGAGGCGATAGCCCGCCTCGGTCGCGACGGGCTCGGCGACCCCATGGAGGACCTTCCGCAGGCGGCCGATCTCCACGCGCAAGCGCGATCGATGCGAGGCATTGATGCGCGTCACGCCAAAGGCGCGCGCTGCGAGATCGTCGCGCGCCACGTCGGCAGGCAGCGCGCGCGCCAGCACGAGCAGGAGCGCAAAGAGGACCGGACGCCGCGCGAGCGGGATCGAGGCTCTCCCGCCGACGACGATGCGCCGGCACGCGTCGACGAGCAGCAGCTCGCCGGCCTGCGCCGCCTCGATGGCGTAGAGGTCGGCGTCGCGGATGACGCCGCCGCGCTCCAGACGCGCCACCGGCTTGCTCAGCTCCGACTCGAGGGCCACGAGCGCGCGAGCGAGCAAGCCGTTGGGTGCGCCGTCCATCGCCGCCCGCGCGCGCTTCAACGCAGCGCGCGCCTCCGTGGCGAAGGTGGCACGCACGGCGATCTCGGCCTTCACGAGCCACGCCACCGCGAGCACGTCGGGCGGCAACGCCGGCGACGTGGCCACCACCTCGGAGACGACGTGACGCGCCTCGGCCAGTCGTCCAAGCAGCACCTCGGCGCGAGCCACCACGAGCCATTGCATCGCTGCGTTGCGCGCGTCCCCCAGGCGCGTGAGGTCGTCCGCCGACGCCCGCGCGCCGCGTGCTGCCCGCGCGGGATCGCCGTCGGACAGCGCGATCTCGGTGAGGGCTGCCTGGATACGAGCGCGCGCGAGCAGCGCCTTCGTGAGCTTGCCGGCGCGCTCGAGCGAGGACCTCGCGAGGTCGAGATCGCCGAGCTGCGCATACGCGATGCCGCGAAGGGTCAGGCCGAGCGCGTCCTCGGCCCTTCCCAACGAGCCGAGCGCGACGAGCGCGTCACCGCGCGCGAGCGCCTGGGCGGCCGCGCGGTGCGAGGCCCCGAGG